>JBGSRQ010000011.1:0-4963 GCA_041737515.1 Rhodobacterales bacterium
GCCTCGGGCTGGTCTGACGGGCCGGGGGCGGCCCCGCTCCATCCGCCTGCGCCCAGAATCCGCCCATCTGCATCGACCGCCACGAAATACCGCCCCGATGCCAGAAGCTCGGGCCGCGCACGGCTGATGATCGGCAGCGCCGTCACCATGACCGAGGGAGGATAATCGGCCGCCAGCAAGCGCGGATAGCTGCGCGACAACAACAGATCGACCGCCGCAAGATCGGCAGGGGTCGCTGGGCGTAGGGTGAGGGTCCGGGCCATGACGGCCAAGATGGAGCAACCGCGCGAAACGACAAGCGCCCCGAATGCAAAAGGCCGCGCACGAGGCGCGGCCAATACACAATCCATCGGGCAGATCTTATTTGATCTTGCCTTCCTTGTATTCAACATGTTCCCGCTTGACGGGGTCATATTTGCGGACCGTCATCTTTTCGGTCATCGTACGGGCGTTTTTCTTGGTCACATAGAAGTGCCCGGTGCCCGCCGTCGAGTTCAGACGGATCTTGATCGTCGCCGGTTTGGCCATCGTCGCATCTCCAAAAGCCGAGGGGACAGCGCCCCCCGCAAAATTCTTGAAGCCCGCGTTTTACGCATGGGGCGGGCGGAGTCAACCGCGAAAGCGCCCGGTCACGCAAGTTCCCCTGCGAATTGCGCCTAAACCGACATGCCCTGTGCGGCGTGCAGTCCGGTGCGGGTGGCCGCATCAAGTCCAAGGGCTGCGGCAAGCTGATCCAGATAGTTGTGTTCGGCGTCGGTATCCGTGGTGATCGCCATCAGGGACACGGCGTAAACCTGAGTGCGCATCGAAGCGTCGGTGTCGGCGGCCAGTGCCACCGGGTCAACCGGAGCCTCGAACTGCTCCATCACAAAGGCCAGTTCATCCGCGCCTGCGTCCTTGATATGCTCCATGATCCGGGCGCGTTCCTCGGCGTCGATGGCACCATCCGATTTCGCGGCCTGAATCATCGCGCGGATCATCAGGCGGGCGTTGGCCTCGGTCACTTCGCCCATGCCGGTCGCCTCAGCAGCATTGCCCATCATGCCCGCAACGGCGGCGCTGCCTGCGGCCGTAGCCCCCGTCAGCATGCCCATCAGGTTGCCCCAGCCGACCTGTGCTGCATCCGCGCCCTGCACGCCTGCATTGCCCATCTGGCCCATCGCCTTGCGCGTCGCCTCGGTCGCACCGGGGATGCCCATCCGTTCAGCCATGCCGCCAAGCGCATCGGCCAGACCGCCCGGTTGGCCCGCCTGCCCCATCGCCCCCTTCACGCCCGCCATGCCACCGCCCTGCTGGAATTTCTGATAGCCCTTGGCTGCGGCAAAACCGACGGCAAGTGTGGCCAGTGTCTTGATAAAGCTCATGCTGCGACTCCCTTTTTGCAGTTCGCTGCAGCTTATCAGGAATTCTGTAACGGGGCGGTTATGCCAAACGGATCGGCCATTTCCTGCCGATGCGGAGTCAGTTGGAAAAATTGCGCGGATGGCCTGTAAGCCGGGTTCTGTTCGGAAGGTTGCCCTTCGTCGATGACCATTCCTCTAGCCCTGCCGTTACCGACAGGATCAAGCTGCCAACCCGGACCTCTGGGCTGATGTGTCCCTGTGGCGATATCGCGGCTTGCGCCCCGATCAGCCCACGCGAGGCCCCTATTCGGCATTGCTCCGGGTGGGGCTTGCCTTGCCGTCCCTGTTGCCAGGTCCGCGGTGGGCTCTTACCCCACCGTTTCACCATCACCCGAACGCATCGCTAGCAATGCGTCAGGGCAGTCTCTTCTCTGTGGCGCTTTCCCTCGGGTTACCCCGGCCGGGCGTTACCCGGCACCCTTACTTCATGGAGCCCGGACTTTCCTCGCCCCCGGTGTGATCCGGGGCCGCGGTCATCCGGCCATCCGCGCAAGGTGCGGCTTACGCTTGGGCGTTTGTCACGTCAACGGGAAAGCGGGTGGCAAGATCGTTGGCAAGCGCGGTGTCGGTCGCATCGGCGGGGCCGCTGGCATCGGGGCGGAACCGCAGACGGAATGCGGCCAGAACCAGTTCGGGGTCCGCCTCGGGATAGCCAAAAGAGCGGGCGGCAGCATGAAACGGCAATGTCCCCGCACCGGCCACATCGGGCCAGACCGAAAGTCCCGCCTGCGCCAGCCTTGCCCACGGAAACAGCGCGCCGGGGTCGGATTTGCGGCCCGGCGCCATGTCGGAATGGCCGATGACCCGCTCGGGCGCGATGGACCAGCGGTGAAGGATATCGGCCAACAGTGCTTCCAGCGCCACGATCTGCGGTTCGGGAAAGGGCGATCTGCCGTCATTCGCAAGTTCGATCCCGATCGAGCGGGAGTTGACATCATGCGCCTGCCCCCACGCCCCCGCGCCCGCATGCCAGGCCCGCAGTTCCTCGGGCACCAAAGCGTGCACGGCACCATCTTCGGCAATCAGGTAATGCGCCGAAACCTCGGCCTGCGCATCACAAAGCCGGTCGCGCGCGGCGTCGCATGTCATCATGGCGGTATAATGCACCACCACCATATCGGGCAGCGCTCCATCCCGGCGCGGCCCGCAATTGGGCGATGGATGGGCGGCAAGGCTGAACACGGGAGTCAGTTCCGGAAAGGTCGCGGATCCCACGAACAGGCATATCCGTCGCCATCGGGATCAAGGCCCTTGCGGTCACTCTCGGGCCCGCCCGACGACAGGAACGCCTCTTGCGCAAGGTCGGGCGAGGCATATTTGCGGCACGCCGCATTGCCCGAGATCTGCAATCCGCTGCGTTTGTAAACCGAAGTTCCCGGCGCGTGCTGCGTGGAAAGCGCGAATTGCACGATGTTGGGTCCGGAATTTGCCGGACGTTCCGGCAACGGAGCCGTTGGGACCACTTCGTATTGCGACCGGTTGCGCGCAAGGCGTTCCTTGTCACTTTCAATGGTCTCGCGCGACGACACAGCCCCGAATTCCTGCTCGTCGGAAATGCCCAGATTGTTGGGGTTCACCTCGCCGTTCTGCGGCGCAATGCCCGCAGGGGCATCGCTGCGCGGACGGTTCGGATCAATTTCCGAAAGGGGCGGCACGGTGGCGGAAAGGGGTTGTCCCACCGGGTCTTGCCCGATGATGCGGCCCTGTCCGCCTGCAGCGGCATTGCCGGATGACGGATCTGCAGCATCAATGGCTGCACCGACCGATTCGGCAGAAAAGACAGGCCGCGCGTTCAGGGGTTGCACGGGCGCGGCTTGCGCAAAGCCACCCACCGGGGCCAGAGGCGCGGGTGTTCCGTTCTGCAGCGCGGCCTCGCGCTGACGCAGATAGGTGCCATAATCGCTGAACCCCGGCCCGGCCGTGCCGGAATCCGGGACATCCGGCGCACAGGCCGCAAGTCCCACTGCCATGACGCATGCAAATGTCGCGCGCATAAGACTTACTCCACAAGGCATATCAGCCGTGTTTCCTACCACCATTTCGCAGGCTTGGCCACAAAGCCGGCCGCCCGCTCCAGCACATAGGCGTGATTCAAAAGATCGCCCTCTTCCCAAGGCCGCCCGATCAGTTGCAACCCAAGCGGCAGACCGTCGGCGTTCAGCCCCATCGGCACACTAACGCCCGGCAGGCCCGCAAGGTTCACCGTGACAGTAAAAACATCGTTCAGATACATCTGCACCGGGTCGGCGTTCGTCATCTCGCCCAGACCAAAGGCCGCCGTCGGCGTGGCGGGCGTCAGAATGGCGTCTATTCCGGCGGCAAAGGCCTGTTCGAAATCGCGCTTGATCAACGCGCGGACTTTGCGGGCGCGGTTGTAATAGGCGTCGTAGAAGCCCGCCGACAGAACATAGGTGCCAATCATCACGCGGCGCTGCACCTCGTGCCCGAAGCCTTCGGCGCGGGTTTTCTCGTACATCTCGGTGATGCCATCGCCCTGCGCCAGCTTCGCGCGGTGCCCGTAGCGCACCCCGTCATAGCGGGCAAGGTTCGACGACGCCTCGGCCGGAGCGATCACATAATAGGCGGGCAGCGCGTATTTCGTGTGCGGCAGGCTGATATCAACGATCTCGGCCCCCGCATCGCGCATCATGTCGCGGCCCTTGGCCCACAGCGATTCAATCTCGGCGGGCATGCCGTCCATGCGGTATTCGCGCGGGATGCCGATCTTCTTGCCGCGAATGTCGCCGGTCAGCGCGGCTTCGAAATCAGGTACGGCAAGATCGGCGCTGGTGCTGTCCCTGGGGTCATGGCCCGCCATCGCACCAAGAAAAATCGCGGCGTCCGTGACCGACTTGGTCATCGGCCCGGCCTGATCAAGGCTCGACGCAAACGCCACGATCCCCCAGCGACTGACACGGCCATAAGTCGGCTTGATCCCCACGATCCCGGTAAACGCCGCAGGCTGGCGGATCGACCCGCCGGTATCGGTGCCCGTCGCCCCAAGGCACAGATCGGCGGCCACGGCGCTGGCCGACCCGCCAGACGACCCACCCGGCGTCAGTTCACGGTCATCGCTGCGCCACGGGTTCACCACCGGGCCATAGCAGGAAGATTCGTTCGATGACCCCATCGCGAATTCGTCCATGTTCAGCTTGCCCAGCATCACGGCACCGGCGTCGAACAGCTTTTGCGTCACGGTCGATTCGTATTCGGGCTTGAAGCCGCGCAGAATATTTGACGCGGCCTGCGACGGAACACCCTTGGTGCAGAAAAGATCCTTGATCCCCAGCGGAATGCCACACATCGCAGGCGGATCACCGGCTGCCAGCCGCACATCGGCGGCGCGCGCCTGCTCCAGCGCCAGTTCCGGCGTTTTGTGCACAAACGCGCCAAGGGCGTCGCTCGCATCAATCGCCGTCAGGCACGACATGGTCAGATCAACCGCAGTGATTTCGCGTTTGCGCAGCGCGTCACGCGCGGCGGCAATGGTCAGGGTGTTCGCGGTCATTCCACCACCTTTGGCACGGCAAAGAAGCCTTCACGCGCATCGGGCGCATTGG
>JBGSRQ010000013.1:0-6713 GCA_041737515.1 Rhodobacterales bacterium
CCCCGCCGGCGCCCCCCAGCCTGGCCCTGCCGCGCCCGACCTCGAACCTTGCGCAGTTCCAGGCCCTTTTTGATGATGCCTACCGCGATGCGGCGGTGAAGGTGGTGCTGACCAGCCTGCCCGAACACAAGATTCCCGCCACGACCAACCTGATGAACGGCGCGTTCTTTGACGCGAGCAACACCATCACAGTTGCGCAGTTCATCGCAAAACAAGCCCAGATTCACGCGATCATGGACGCAGCCTTTGCCACCGTGTCGGCGGCCAATCCGACGCAGACCTACATCCTGTTTCTGATGCGCCCCCCGGTCGAGGCAGGACGTGACCTGAACGGCTATGCCCGCAACATTCCTTCGAATTACGGTGTTTTCTTCAACAACGACAGCGGCACCTACAGCACTGCGGCGCATGAATTCGGCCATTGCGTCGGTCTGCGGCACACCAACGATCCGGCGGGGGCCAGCCAGTATGTGCCGCACCTGACGGTTCAAAAGCCGGGGCCGAACTCAAACATTGCGCTTAATGATGAATTGAATCTGATGGGCTACGGCAGCCCGCGCCCGCAACGCAAACGCCTGCGCTACAAGCAATGGGACAAGGTCACGGGGCGTTGAGCGGCACAGTAAGCAGGGCAACGACATGAATGTTTTCTCCGACGAGTTGAAATATTGCCGCCCCGGCACCCAAGCCGCGTTGGAGCGTCATGCCGCACAGTGCAGCGACCGTGCGGCCGATGCGCTGGAGCCGTTCTTTGCACCCTTTCAGGACTTTGCCCCCGCGCTTTTGTGTCTGCGCGCGATGGTGGGGTTCATGGGGGTAACACTCGTCCCCGCGGCCACGCCCGTCTATCAGCGGCTGTTCATGGCGCAGGGCTGGACGGCGGTGGCGCAACTGCGCGCCGCACCGGGGGGAAATGCGGTGCTGGACGCCGCCTTCATGGACCTGTTGCGCGGCAGCTTTCATGTTGTGCCCTATCAGCGGCCCTCGGGCTCCAGCAACTATGCGTTCATCTATTTCGGCTTTGCCCGCGCGGTCGGCGAAGACGTGCGCGAACTGGTCAAGGACAAGATCACCTGGGATTGGGGCTTCGGGACCGGTCTGCAATTTTCGGAAACCTGGCAGCACGCGCGTTATCTGGTTTCGTTCAACGATCCGGCAGCGACCGATGCCGTGCTGAAGAAGATTCAGGCGGTTCAGGAACCGAACGTGGTTCTGACGTATCTGCGCGATGTAGCTGTCATGAAATCGGACCGCGCAAAATGGATCGTGACCCAGTTTGCCACAGATACGCGCGGCACCGACAACGGTATTAGCGGAGTTCCGTTCTTGCCGCTGCGCGATGAAGTGGCGGCAATTCTGGCGAACTGGTAAGGTCTGACATGGCTGAAAGGAATGCGCATGAAACGGGGTCCGGCATCGCAGGCGGCGCTGATCGCATTGGTCGGCCTGATGGGCTGTAGCGCAGCCCTGGGGGATGAGTGCAATCCGGCGCGCATCGGTTACGCCGAGAGCCGCGTCGGGATTGATTACCGCAATCTTGCCCCGTCGCCCGTGGCCGAGATACTGTCGCAAGGCGAGGTGGAGCGTCTGGCACTGACCGACACGCTGACGAAACAGGACCTGCGCGACCTGGGTCACGAATGGCGCTTTCTGGTGAAAGGTCTTCTGGCGGGGTCTTTGCCGGGCAGCTTCACCGGCGCATCCAGCGAACCCACGATGGACAACTTTCGTGCCCTGACCCCAAAGATGCTGGCGCTATTGCAGAAATGCGGTCCGGATGCCGATCCGCGCCTTGCCTATTTGCGCGACATCACATTGGATATTGGCTCCGGGTTGGAATGACCGCCGGGCGCTTTTGCGCCTGAATCTGTGGGTAACTGTGCCGATTTCGGTTCTCCGCCGCCACTGTAACATCACGGTCACGTTGATTTTCTACGACAGCCGGGCAGCGAGTCGCTGTGGTCATTTGCCGGAGCGTGACATGCCTGATCTGCCCATCCTTGGTGCTGCCCTTGCGATTAAAGAGCTTGACGCGCATCGCGACTGGCTGCTTGAGGCCCCGCGCGATCTGGAATTGCAAAGCTTTCACGATGCCGAGGTGCTGAACGGTGACTGGCGCCCGCTGGTCGACCGGGCGTTGAAGGTGCTGGACGGGCATCAGGGCCGGCTTGGGATTCACGGGCCGTTCTGGGGCTTTTCCATCGCGTCGCAGGATGTCGATATCCGTGCCATCGTAACCCGCCGGATGATGCAGGCGCTGGATGTGTGCGAGGCGCTGAAGGGCACGCATGTCGTGATCCACAGTCCCTATACGACCTGGGGCTTCAACAACATGGACGGTCATCTGACCGAACGCGACAAGATATTTGACCTTGTGCATCAGACCCTGGCCCCGGCGCTGGCGCGGGCCGAAGATACGGGCATCACCTTCGTGCTGGAAAACATCGAGGACATCGACCCGATGGACCGCTATCGCCTGTGCGAGGCGCTGGGCTGGCAGGCGCTGGAGCTTTCGGTCGATACCGGGCACGCGCAGTATGCGCATGGCTCCACCGGGGCGGGCCCGGTCGATTACTTTATCCGGCTGGCTGGCGCGCGTCTGGGCCATGTGCATCTGCAGGATGCCGACGGGCACGCCGACCGGCACTGGCAGATCGGGCACGGCAACATCTTGTGGCCTTCGGTCTTTGCGGCGATTGCGCAGACCGGTGCTGCGCCGCGCCTGATCCTGGAACTGCGTGACAAGGCAGGGGTCCTTCCATCGGCGCACTACCTGGCGGGGCTTGGCCTCGCGCAATAGGGCCGCGCGCCTCAAACCGGGTTGCGCGGCAAGAAATTGCCGCGTTGCATCTTATTGCGCTTTGTGAAGAAAACTATATAACATTCAGATTTGTAAGCAATATTTGTTTCAATCTTCTGTCGCGTTGCTGATACATTTCACCGTCATACGCCAATCTATGCTGCAAGCTGCCTTGCCGCAAACGTCCTTTCATGGAGATAGCGACATGACCCTCAAACTTGCCAGCGCGGCCCTTCTGCTGACCGCCGCGTTCACCGGAACCGCCCATGCGGAAAAAACGAAATTCGAATACTGGTACGGCCTGACCGGCGATCTGGGCGACGTGGTTCTGGCCACCTGCCAGCGTTTCAATGAGGCTCAGGCAGAGTACGAGATCACCTGCGTCGGGCAGGATGGCTATGAACAGGCCGTGCAGAACACCATCGCGGCGTTCCGCGCAGGCAAACACCCCACGATCGTGCAGTCTTTCGATGCGGGCACCGCCGATCTGATGCTGTCGGGCCAGTTCTACCCGGTGCAGAAGATGATGAGCGATTTCGACATCAAGATCGACTGGGCCAACTATTTCCCCGGCATCTCGAATTACTATGCGTCGTCGACGGGCGAATTGTTCTCGATGCCCTTCAACTCCTCGACCCCGGTCTATTACTTCAACAAGGATCATTTCGCGGAAATCGGCCTGACCGAAGCGCCGTTGACCTGGGAAGGCATGGAGGCCGCTTTCGTCGCACTCAAGGCCAAGGGTCACGCCTGCCCCTATGCCTACGAGCCGTCGTCGTGGATTGATCTTGAGCAGTTCTCGATGGCCCACAACGTTCCCGTGGCCTCCAACGACAACGGCTATTCGGGCACTGACACCACGCTTTTGTTCAACACCACGCTTGAGTTGAAGCACATGGAAAACATCAAGCGCTGGCTGGATGAAGGTCTCTTGCAGATCCGCACCGCGCAGTCGGGTCTGACCTCGCGCGACAGCTTTGTGTCGGGCGAATGTTCGGTGTTCTTCTCATCCATCGCCGATCACAACACAGTCCACAAGGTTGCGCCCGAAGGCCTGAACTGGGACGTGCAGATGATCCCGGTCTATGAGGGGACCGAGCGTCACAATACGGTCGTCGGCGGCGCCTCGCTTTGGGTTCTGGCGGGCAAGTCGGACGAGGAATACAAGGGTGCTGCCGCCTATCTGGCCTTCCTTGCCACGCCCGAGTCGGAAAAGTTCTGGGTGTCGAACACGGGCTACATTCCTGTCACCATCGGCGCCTATGACGCGCTGAAGGCCGAAGGGTTCTACGACAAGGAGCCCTATGTTCACCGCGACATCGCGATCAAGTCGCTGACCGTGACGCCGCCGAACAACCTGACCCGCGGTCTGCGTCTGGGCGGCATGATTGCGATCCGGACGGAATGGAAATCGGAAGTGGAGGCGGCGCTTGCGGGCCAGAAGTCGATGAAAGAGGCGCTGGATACGGCAGTGGAGCGCGGCGATGCGATCCTTGCGCGCTTTGCCAAGACCTATCAGGGCAAGACCTTCCCGTAACCGGGGCCTGACCATCGGGCGGCGGCCACCAGGTCGCCGCCCGTCTGCGTTTTTCAGACCGGAGACCCGTATGCGCCGCGCCTATTTCAAGACCAGTTGGGTGGCCTTTGCGCTGGTCGCACCACAGCTTCTGATCATATTTGTGTTCTTCTATTGGCCGACCAGCCAGGCGGTTTACTGGGCCTTCACACTGGAACAGCCTTGGGGGGGCGGCAACGCCTGGGTCGGGTTCGACAATTTCGCAATGACCCTGTCCGACCCGATCTACTGGGATTCGGTTACCGTCTCGATCCTGTTTGCGCTGGGCTCGACTGCTCTTGCGATGAGCATTTCGCTGCTGCTTGCGATGTTCGCCGACCGCCAGCTTACGGCCTACAAACTGTATCGCGTCGGCCTGATCTGGCCCTATGCGATTGCGGCCCCGGCGGTGGGGCTGGCGTTCCGCTTTGTGTTCAACCCCAATGCGGGGGTGTTTTCCTATATCAACACGCTGTTTCCAAACCTGTGGGACCCGTCGGTCAGTGGCACCCAGGCGCTGATCATGGTGATCGTGGCGGGGGCGTGGAAACTGGTGGCATACAACTTCA
Organism: Rhodobacterales bacterium; assembly: GCA_041737515.1. Taxonomy (GTDB): domain Bacteria; phylum Pseudomonadota; class Alphaproteobacteria; order Rhodobacterales; family Rhodobacteraceae; genus JBBQZP01. Next base: position 4,925 of record JBGSRQ010000013.1, read on the forward strand.
TCTTCTTTCTGGCGGCCCTGCAATCCATTCCGCGCAGTCTGGTCGAGGCGGGCGCGATGGACGGCGCTCGTGCTCTGCGCCGGATGCGCGACATTCAGTTGCCGTTGCTGACGCCGACGTTCTTTTTCCTGCTGGTGATCAACATCACCGACAGTTTCACCGACAGCTTCGGCATCGTTGACACGCTGACCTTGGGCGGGCCTGCACGGGCGACCAACCTGATGGTCTACAAGATCTATGCGGACGGGTTCCGGGGGTTCGATTATTCAGGGGCCGCCGCGCAATCCATCATCCTGATGATCCTCGTGATGGCCCTGACCTTCGTGCAGTTCCGCTATGTGGAACGCCGCGTGCATTACACCTGAGGGCCCCATGATCGAACGTACCCCCTGGCTGAACATCGCCACACATCTGATCCTGTTCATCGGGTTGATCACGATCCTGCTGCCGATCTGGATCGCCTTTGTGGCCGCCACGCATGATCTGGCAGCCGTCAACTCTGCGCCGGTGGAGTTTTTGCCCGGCGACCAGCTTTGGGTGAACATGAAAGAGGCGTGGGTCCGGTCGGATTTCGCGATCAAGTTCTTCAACACCTTTGTTGTCGCCATCGGCGTGGTGGTGGGCAAGATCACCCTTGCCGCCATCACCGCGTTTTCCATCGTGTTCTTCAACTATCGTGGGCGGATGCTGATCTTCTGGGCGATCTTCATCACCCTGATGCTGCCCCTTGAGGTGCGGATCGTGCCAACCTATGCGGTGGCCGCCAACGCCCTGCAACCGTTTCAGGCGCTGCTTGATGCCACCGGGATAAGCTGGCTCATTCAGTCGGTTTCGGGTGTCGAAGTGGCGCTGAACTGGAATCTCCTCAACTCCTATACCGGGCTGATCCTGCCGCTGGTCGCCACCGCCACCGGCACGTTCCTTTACCGCCAGTTTTTCCTGACCATCCCCGATGAACTGGTCGAAGCCGCGCGGATGGATGGCGCGGGGCCGATCCGGTTCTTGCTGGACGTGCTGATCCCGCTGTCGCGCACCAATATCGCAGCGCTGGCAACGATCATGTTTGTCTATGCCTGGAACCAGTATCTGTGGCCGCTGCTGATCATCACGGATGCAGCGCATTATGGCATGGTTGTCGTGGAACTGCGCGACCTGGTTCCCGACAGCCTGACCACGGGCGGCGATACGCCCAACTGGCACATCGCAATGGCAGCCACGATGATGGTGATGATCCCACCGATTCTGGTCGTCATCTTCATGCAGCGCTGGTTCGTGCGCGGCCTGATCAACACCGACAAATAAGGGGCAGCTCATGGCCGATATCTCTATCCGCAACGTCGCCAAGACCTATGGCCGCGACACCGTCATGCTGGGCATCTCCCTGGACATCACGAACCGTGTTTTCGTGGTGATCCTTGGCCCCTCGGGCTGCGGAAAATCCACCCTGCTGCGCATGATCGCGGGGCTGGAGGCGATCAGCGCGGGCGAAATTTCCATTGCCGGCACAGTGGTAAACGATCTTGAACCGCGGGAACGCGGCTGCGCGATGGTGTTTCAGAACTATGCGCTTTATCCGCATATGACGGTCGCCGAAAACATCGGCTACGCGCTGAAGGTGGCCGGTGTGGCGAAAGACACGCGCCGTGCGGCGGTGGAACGGGTGGCGGCGTCGGTCGGGCTGGCCGAGTATCTGGACCGCAAGCCCGGTCAGCTTTCGGGCGGTCAGCGCCAGCGCGTGGCGATGGCCCGCGCCATCATCCGCGAGCCGAAGGTGTTCCTGTTTGACGAG
>JBGSRQ010000017.1:0-4184 GCA_041737515.1 Rhodobacterales bacterium
CCCTCGGGCGGCACCGCAACCGCCGCCCCGTCACCGCCGAAAACAAACGGATAATCGTTCTGCCCCAAGGCGTTCAACACGGCCGAAATGACCGCCGCCCCTGCCATGTTGACCATCTTGTAGCGCCCCGCCGCAATCGCCTGCCCCGAGGCGACGACATCCGCCACCGCCAGCACCCAGCCATCGGGCAGCGCCTGATAGCGGGCCGGATCGGCCACATCCTCGAAGGCGGTGAAAACGGGGAGGTGGGGCAGGGGGGACAGGGTCATGCGGTTGAACGTAGCATGCGGCCGGGGGGTGTGGGGAGAGGGATTGTCACCCCTTCCCACCTGCCGAATGTGGCGCAACACTGTTCCATCCCGTTCTGGTCGCCGTGCGAGCCGCTTCGGGTCGAAGGGGCGGATTCCACTACCCCTGCAACGTCCGCACCCCGTAGCCTTCACCCCGGGCCTTCATCGCCGCCACCGCCGCGATACTGGCTGCTGCAGTGGTGAAATAGGGGATCTTGTCCATCAGCGCGACGCGGCGGATGTCGCGGCTGTCGGTCACGGCCTGGGTGCCTTCGGTGGTGTTCATCACCAGTGCGATCTGGCCGTCCTTCAGGCTGTCGACCACGTTCGGGCGGCCCTCATAAACCTTGTTGATCAGCGTTGACGCAACACCCTGCGCGGCCAGCCAGCCATGCGTGCCGCGCGTCGCCGTGATCTCGAACCCCATCGCCACAATGTCGCGGGCGGCATTGGCCAGCGCGTCGGTCTTGTCCATGTCCTTGATCGACAGGAACACGCGCCCCGTCTCGGGCAGATGCGTGCCGGCCCCCATCTGCGCTTTCAGGAACGCCAGCGCAAAGGTCCGGTCCCAGCCCATCACCTCGCCCGTTGATCGCATTTCCGGCCCCAGAACGGGATCGACGCCGGGGAAGCGGGCAAAGGGCAACACGGCCTCCTTCACCGAAAACCAAGGCGTGATCGGGTCGGCAAGCGTGTTCGGGTCGGCCAGAGGCAGAACGGTGTCGGGGCCGACGCCCTGCGCGTAAGGCGCGCGAAGGGGGAAGTTCGAAAGCGGTTCGCCCGCCATCAGACGTGCTGCAATCGACGCAATCGCACTGTCGGTCGCCTTGGCGACAAAGGGCACGGTGCGGGATGCGCGGGGGTTGACCTCCAGCACATAGATGTCGTCGCCCTTGATCGCGAATTGCACGTTCATCAGGCCCACCACATGCAGCGCGCGGGCCATCTGCACGGTCTGGCGGGTCAACTCGGCGATGGTTTCGGGGCAAAGCGAATGGGGCGGCAGGCAGCAGGCGGAATCGCCCGAGTGAACCCCGGCCTCTTCGATATGTTCCATGATGCCCGCCACATGCACGGCGTCGCCATCGCACAGCGCGTCGACATCCACCTCGATCGCGCCCGAAAGATAGCTGTCGAGCAGCACAGGCGAGGTGCCCGACACCTGCACCGCCTCGCGGATATAGCGTTCCAACTGGGCGTCATCGCGGATGATTTCCATCGCTCGTCCGCCCAGCACGAAGGACGGGCGGATCACCAGCGGATAGCCGATCTTGCCCGCCACGGCGAAGGCTTCATCGCGCGACCGGGCGGTGCCGTTCACAGGCTGTTTCAGGCCCAGCTTGTGCAAAAGCTGCTGGAACCGCTCGCGGTCTTCGGCAAGGTCGATCGCGTCGGGCGTGGTGCCAAGGATCGGGATGCCCTCATGCGCCAGCGCCTGCGCCAGCTTCAGAGGCGTCTGCCCGCCGAACTGCACGATGACGCCGTGAAGGGTGCCGTTGTCCTGTTCGACCCGCAGGATTTCCAGCACATGTTCCAACGTCAGAGGCTCGAAATAAAGCCGGTCGGACGTGTCATAATCGGTGCTGACCGTTTCCGGGTTGCAATTGATCATGATCGTCTCATACCCCGCCTCGGTCAGCGCATAGCAGGCGTGGCAGCAGCAGTAATCGAATTCGATCCCCTGACCGATCCGGTTCGGGCCGCCGCCAAGGATGACGACCTTTTTCGCGGCCGAAGGGCGCGCCTCACATTCCACATCGCCCATCGCGGGGGATTCGTAGGTGGAATACATGTAGGGTGTCTGCGCCTCGAACTCCGCAGCACAGGTGTCGATCCGTTTGAACACGGCCTTGACGCCCAGGCGCAGGCGGGCGCGGCGGACCTGACCCTCGTCGCGGCCCGTCAGTTTGGCCAGACGCGCATCGGTGAAGCCCAGCATTTTCAGAGTGCGCAGGGCGTGTTCGGTCACCGGCAGGCCATCGCGGCGCACCACGGACTCGGCGTCGATGATTTCACGGATGCGCGCCAAAAACCATGGATCGAAAGCTGTCGCCCCGTTGATCTCGTCATCGCTCAGCCCGTGGCGCATGGCTTGGGCGATTACCAGAATGCGGTCGGGCGTCTGGCGGCTGAGCGCGCTGAAGATCGCCGCACGGTCGGGCGCGCCGGGGATGGCGATTTCGTCAAAGCCGGACAGCCCGGTTTCCAGCGAAGCCAGCGCCTTTTGCAGCGATTCGTGGATGGTGCGGCCAATCGCCATCACCTCGCCCACCGATTTCATCGCGGTGGTCAGCAGCGGTTCGGAGCCGGGAAATTTTTCAAACGCAAAGCGGGGAATTTTGGTGACGACATAATCAATCGACGGCTCGAAACTGGCGGGCGTCACACGGGTGATGTCATTGTCCAGCTCGTCCAGCGTATAGCCGACGGCCAGCTTTGCCGCGATTTTCGCAATCGGGAAGCCGGTGGCTTTTGATGCCAAGGCCGAAGACCGCGACACGCGCGGGTTCATTTCGATCACCACCATGCGCCCGTCGGCGGGGTTGATTGCCCATTGCACGTTCGATCCGCCGGTTTCCACGCCAATCTCGCGCAGCACGGCGATGGAGCCGTTGCGCATGATCTGGTATTCCTTGTCGGTCAGCGTCAGTGCCGGGGCCACGGTGATCGAATCCCCTGTATGCACGCCCATCGGGTCGATATTCTCTATCGCGCAGACGATGATCGCGTTGTCGGCGGTGTCGCGCACCACCTCCATCTCGAACTCTTTCCAACCCAGAAGCGATTGATCCACAAGGATTTGTGCCATCGGTGACGCATCAAGACCCGACCGGCAGATGCGTTCATAGTCATCGCGGTTATAGGCCACACCGCCGCCGGTGCCGCCCAGGGTGAACGCGGGCCGGATGATCGCAGGCAGGCCCACATATTCGATCGCGGCGACGGCCTCGGCCACGGCGGCGTTGATGTCATACTTGCCGTTCGGCAGCTTTGGCGCGGCGATGATCGTGGCCTTGGGGTTTTCAAGACCGATCCTGTCCATCGCCTCGCGGAAGAGCTTGCGATCTTCGGCCATTTCGATGGCTTCGCGTTTGGCACCGATCAGTTCGACCCCAAATTTCTCCAGCACGCCCATGTCGGCGAGGGCCAGCGCGGTGTTCAGGCCGGTTTGTCCGCCCATCGTGGGCAGCAGCGCGTCGGGGCGTTCCTTTTCGATGATCTTGGCCACAACTTCCGGCGTGATCGGCTCGATATAGGTGGCATCGGCCAGCCCCGGATCGGTCATGATCGTGGCAGGGTTCGAATTCACAAGGATGACCCGGTAGCCTTCCTCGCGCAGCGCCTTGCAGGCCTGTGCGCCGGAATAGTCGAACTCGCATGCCTGCCCGATCACGATTGGTCCCGCCCCGATTATCATGATCGAGGAAATGTCGGTTCTTTTCGGCATGGCGGCCCCCTTGGCGTCGGTTGTCAGCGCGCAAAACTTCGGGGGTTATAGCTACGGCAGACCGGGGTGCAAGGGCCGAATGGCGCGGGTCGGGGTGATTTCGCTGTGACGAACGGCGGGCAGAAGCGGGTCTTGCCGCAGCAATCGCGGACCTGTCGGAGTTTGCGGCATGGACCTGCCGCAATTGGGCTGGCGAAGGTGCCCTGATCACCTTAGGTCAGTGGGAACCGCTGGCGAAGGGGGGCGGGAGACGTGATCCTGTGTGAACATGGGCCTGACAACAAAGCGGCGCTTTTTGAGGGTGCCGCCGAAAACGTGGTGGCGTGGACCGCGGCCGAGGTCGCCCCGGCACTGGCCCGGTTGGATGGCGCGCGTGCGGCGGGCGCATGGGTTGCGGGTTATGTGGCCTATGAGGCGGGCTATGCGCTGGAGCCGAAGCTGGCGGG
>JBGSRQ010000057.1:0-1705 GCA_041737515.1 Rhodobacterales bacterium
GGCGCGCAGTCTGGCCAGCGGAATGCATCAGCGCAACGTGGCGGCGTCCGGGTCGGTCTGCGATGCGATCGTTACGCCAACGCCGGGGCAAATCACCTTTCCGCTGGTCCGGCGTCTGTGCGGCGCGGGTCTGGTTGTCAGCGATGACGAGGCGCTGCAAGCCGTGGCATTGGCCTTCCAGCGCCTGAAACTGGTGCTTGAACCGGGCGGAGCGGTCGCCCTCGCCGCGGCCCTGTTCCGCGCCGATCAGATGACGGGCAATGATGTCATCGCCGTCGCCACCGGTGGCAATGTCGATGCACCCGTGTTCGCCGATGCGCTTGCCCGGTTTGCCTGATGCCGCTGGCCTATCTGCCCGATCTGCGTGTGAACTACCGTCTTGAGGGGCCGGCGGATGGTCCGGTTCTGGTGTTGACGCATGCCATGATGACCGACCTTTCGATCTGGGAGGATGTGATTCCCCTCCTGCCCTCAGGACTGCGCACCTTGCGGTATGATCATCGCGGGCATGGCGCATCGGACGTGCCGGCGCCGCCCTACAGCATGGGTGCCCTGATGCGCGATCTGGAGCGGCTGATGGACCACCTGGCCCTGCGCGATGCGGTGGTGCTCGGCCTTTCAATGGGCGGGCTGGTGGTGCAGGGATTGGCGGTCAAGCGACCCGACCTTGTGCGCGGGCTGGTGCTTTCCAACACCGCTGCGCGGATTGGCACCCCCGAATTCTGGGCCGCCCGGATAAAGGCCGTGCGCGATGGCGGCATCGACGCGGTCCTTGCCTCGGCCTGCGAGACGACCTTTGCCCGCACCTTCCGCGACGGGCCGGGGTTTGCACGCTGGCGCGATCTTCTGGCGCGCGCAAATGGCCAGGGCTATCTTGGTTGCGCCAATGCCATGTCTGGCGCCGATTTCTACACGCCCACCTCCGGCCTGCGCCTGCCCGCCCTTGCCATCGCGGGCAGCGAAGACCGTGCCACCCCCCCCGATCTAGTGCGCGAAACCGCCGACCTTGTCCCCAGCAGCCGATTTGCGCTGATCCGGGGCGGCGGGCACATCCCCTTTGCCGAGAAACCCGCAGAATATGCTGCCGTTCTTGGGGCCTTTCTGGAAAGCATCGACCATGTCTGATCCGCAGCCGCCCTTCCCCGACGGTCCGGCCCTGCGCGACCCCTCGCCGATCCTCGCGGGAAAACCACCGGGCAAGCTTGCCCTCGCCTTCATCCTGTTCACCGTGGCGCTGGACACGATCGGAATCGGCCTGATCTTCCCCGTGATGCCGACACTGCTGGAGGAAATCACCGGCGGCAGTCTTGCCGATGCGGCGATCTGGGGTGGCATCCTGTCAACCTCCTTCGCCGTGATGCAGTTTCTGTGCGGCCCTACCCTGGGATCCCTCTCCGACCGCTTCGGACGCAGGCCGGTGCTTTTGGTGTCATTGGCGGTGATGGCGCTGGACTATCTGGTGCTGGCGGTGGCGCATACGATCTGGTTGCTTCTGGCCGCGCGCATCGTCGCGGGCGTCGCCGCAGCCACCTATTCCACCGCCGCCGCCTATATCGCCGACATCACACCGCCGGAACACCGCGCCGCCCGCTTTGGCCTGATCGGAGCATGCTTCGGCATCGGATTTGTCCTTGGCCCCCTGATCGGCGGGCTGCTGGCCGGTATTGATGCGCGCGCGCCGTTCTATGCCGCCGCAGCCCTTGCC
>JBGSRQ010000089.1:0-3042 GCA_041737515.1 Rhodobacterales bacterium
GCGGGCGGCAGTTCGGCCACCCAAGGCGAGAATTTCCCCGCCCAGCGCCGCAGCACCGTCAGAAACACCGCGTCGCGCAACGGATCGGCAGGCCGCGTCACAAGAGCCGGGCACATCGCAGTTGCATCGCGGAGGGGTTGGCCCAGTTGCAGCCCCGCACGTTCCGCCTCGGGGTTGAGCGAGGCAAGAACCTGCGCACCGTTCTGATCGGCGACCACCGCAAAGGCCAGCGGCAGTGCATCCTTGCGCCCACGCAGCAGCCGTTCCGCCGCCAACCGCGGAAACCAGAGCGACAGAATCCGTCGGTGCGCCATTTAAGTTCCTTTTTTGTTCTTCTATCGCGGTGAATTGGGCCGAGTCCAGCCAACCGGCGAAAATCACGCGGTCGTGATCCGGGCGCTTCCAATAATCTGCCTATAGTCAAAACAACTTAATCCAACACGGAGCCTGATATGCGTTTTGCCGTCACCACTTTCCTTGCCGCAACCCTGCTTGCGTCAGGCGTATCCTTTGTTGCCGCAGAAGCCACCGATCCCAACGTGATCGCCCGCCAGGGTGTGATGACCACGATCGGCAAGAACGCGAAAGCACTTGGCGAAATGGCGTCGGGCAAGACGCCCTACGATGCCGCCGGAGCAGAGGCTGCAAAGGCTGCACTGGTAGAGGCGGCGGGTCAGATCCCCGTTGTGTTCGAAGCAAACGCCACCGATGACGACAGCGAAGCCAAGCCCGAAATCTGGGCCAACTGGGATGATTTTGCCAAGGACGGGGCCGCGTTGAAAACCGCGGCCGAAGCGCTTGATGTTGCCTCGGCCGAAAGCATCGGTGCCGGCATGGCTGTCGTTGGCGGCGCCTGCAAGGACTGCCATACCGACTATCGGGTCCAGAAGTAAGATCAGGCAGCGCGCAGGGTTATGCTCTGCGCGCCCCCGCTTTCACCCGCAGGTAATGCGGGCAATGTTTCCCTTGGCGTCAAGATAAACGTCGATCCGGCCTGAATCATATTCCTGCGAGACAAGGCTGCCCAACGGCACGATGCGGTAGCGGCGCGTGGTCGCGGTTCGCATTGCAACGCCCGGTTGCCCCACCAATCCCGCCACTTCGGACGCGTGGCAGACATCGGGCTCGCGGTCATCGAACCCCGGTGTCAGATCAACCGGGGCACCGGTTACGGGATCAATGCCCGGCACAGCCTGAACCACCGGCGTCGGTGCAGACCCACAAGCAGCCAGAAGCGGCAGGATCAGGACAAAGCGTGTCAGGGTCGCAAAGGATGGCATGATTGGCGTTTCCCGCGTTGCAATTTCCCCCTGTTTCGCACAGCTTGGCGCAAATTCACAGAGGGAAGGATCACATCATGCGCACCCGTGCCGCCGTTGCAATCGCCGCCGGAAAGCCGCTTGAAATCATGGAAGTGAACCTTGAGGGTCCGAAAGCGGGCGAGGTTCTGATCGAAGTGAAGGCCACCGGCATCTGCCATACCGACGAATTTACCCTGTCAGGTGCCGACCCCGAGGGACTGTTTCCCACGATTCTGGGGCACGAAGGTGCCGGCATCGTGATTGAGGTCGGCGAGGGCGTCACCAGCTTGAAGCCAGGCGACCATGTGATCCCGCTTTACACGCCGGAATGTCGCCAGTGCCCAAGTTGCTTGTCTCGCAAAACGAACCTGTGCACCGCCATCCGTTCCACCCAGGGGCAAGGTCTGATGCCAGACGGGACCACGCGGTTTTCCATGCTGGATGGCACACCGATCTATCACTACATGGGCTGCTCTACCTTCGCCAACCACACCGTCATGCCCGAGATCGCACTGGCCAAGGTGCGCGACGATGCGCCGTTCGACAAGATCTGCTACATCGGTTGCGGTGTGACCACCGGGGTCGGCGCGGTTTTGAACACCGCCAATGTCGAGGCGGGCGCCAAGGCCGTGGTGTTTGGTCTGGGCGGCATCGGGCTGAACGTCATACAGGGGCTGCGGCTGGCGGGTGCCGACATGATCATCGGCGTTGATATCAACGACGACCGAAAGGCGTGGGGCGAGAAGTTCGGGATGACGCATTTCGTCAACCCGACGGCGATCGACGGCGATATCGTGGCCCATCTGGTCGGGATGACGAAAACGCCTTTCGACCAGATCGGTGGCGCGGATTATTCGTTTGATTGCACCGGCAACGTCAAGGTGATGCGCGCAGCACTGGAATGCACGCATCGCGGCTGGGGTCAGTCGATCATCATCGGCGTGGCACCTGCCGGGGCAGTGATCGAGACACGGCCGTTCCAACTTGTCACCGGGCGCATCTGGAAAGGCACCGCTTTTGGCGGCGCGCGGGGGCGGACGGACGTGCCGACGATCGTGGATTGGTACATGGCGGGCAAGATCGAGATCGACGCGATGATCACCCATACGATGCCACTGGAGAAGATCAACGAAGGGTTTGATTTGATGAAGCGCGGCGAAAGCATCAGGGGTGTCGTAATCTACTGACGCGAAACGCAGACAAGAGTTTCTGGGGTGGCGCAGGCTGCGCCGCCTGCCCTGAACAAGGAACCACCATGGCCGATACCCGCACCCCCCGCCTCGCCGTTCTGATTGACGCCGACAATGTGCCGTCCAGCTATGCCGAAGCGATTTTCGAGGAAATCGCGGGGCTGGGCGAGGCATCTGTTCGCCGCATCTATGGCGATTGGTCGGCGCAGCGGCTTGCCGGTTGGGCGCGCAAGGTGGCGGCTTTGGGTCTGGTGGCCGATCAGCAGTTTTCCAACACCAAGGGCAAGAACGCGAGCGACATCGGGCTGGTCATTGCCGCGATTGATTTCCTGCACTCGGGCCTGTTCGACGGCTTTGTGCTGGTCAGTTCCGACAGCGATTTCACCCGCCTTGCCGCCCGCATCCGCGAACAGGGGCTGGATGTCTACGGCATCGGTGAGAAAAAGACACCCGAGGCGTTCCGGATGGCCTGCAAGCGATTCATATATGTGGAAAATCTGTCCGTGCGTGATGATCCGTCACCCGAGCCGGTGCGCGAGACGGTGCGCACC
>JBGSRQ010000101.1:0-2066 GCA_041737515.1 Rhodobacterales bacterium
CGGTGCATGCGCCGCAGGGCGCGTCCGATCTGGCGGTAACCGCCCCGGCGCGGGTTCGGCTGGCGTATGACGAGTTGTTCGCGCATCAGTTGACGCTGTCTTTGGCGCGGGCAAGTCAACGCCGCGGCAAGGGGGTTGCCAGTGTTGCGACCGGCGCGTTGCAGGTGCGGGTGCTGGCCAGCTTGCCCTATGCGCCGACTGCAGCACAAACCCGTGCGGGGGCCGAGATTGCCGCGGATATGGCAAGCCCGTTTCGGATGAACCGGTTGCTTCAAGGCGATGTGGGGTCGGGCAAGACGCTGGTGGCCTTTCTGGCCCTGCTGGTTGCGATCGAGGCGGGCGGGCAGGGCGTGATGATGGCGCCGACCGAAATTCTGGCGCGCCAGCATCTGGAAAGTCTTTTGCCAATGGCGGATGCAGCGGGGATAAGGCTGGCCATCCTGACCGGGCGTGACAAGGGTGCGGAACGGGCGGGCAAGCTGGCCGATCTGGCCGCCGGCTTGATTGACGTTTTGGTGGGCACCCACGCCGTGTTTCAGAAAGACGTGCAGTTTCAGGATCTTCGCCTTGCCGTCGTGGATGAGCAGCATCGCTTTGGTGTGGCACAGAGGATGGAACTGGGCGCCAAGGGGCAGGCGGCGGATGTGCTGGTGATGACGGCCACGCCGATCCCGCGCAGTCTGGCACTGGCAAGTTACGGCGATATGGACGTGTCGGTGCTGGATGAAAAGCCCGCCGGACGGCTGCCGATCAAGACGGCGCTCATCTCTGACGCGCGGATTGACGAAGTGGTGGGCCATCTGGCCCGCGCGGTGGCCGAGGGGCGGCAGGCCTATTGGGTCTGCCCCTTGGTCGAAGACAGCGAGGTGCTGGATTATGCAAGCGCCGAGGCGCGGTTTCAACATCTGCGCGCGGCCTTGGGCGAGGGCGTTGTGGGGCTGGTGCATGGCCAGATGCCACCCTCCGAAAAGGATGCCGCAATGGTGGCGTTTGTAAGCGGCCAGACCAGGGTTCTGGTCGCGACCACGGTGATCGAGGTTGGGGTAAACGTGCCCAACGCCTCGATCATGGTGATCGAGCGGGCCGAGATTTTCGGACTGGCCCAGTTGCACCAATTGCGCGGGCGCGTGGGGCGCGGGTCGGCGCAATCGACCTGCCTTTTGATGTATCAATCGCCCCTGACCGAAGGCGGCGAACGGCGGCTGCAAACCCTGCGCGATACCGAAGACGGCTTTCGGATTGCCGAGGAAGACCTTGCCATGCGCGGCGCGGGCGATCTGATTGGAACCGCACAATCGGGCCTGCCGCGCTTTCGCGTGGCGGATATGGAGCGGCAGACCGCGCTGATGGCCGTGGCGCAAAGCGATGCGCGCAAGCTCTTGTCAGATGATCCGGGCCTGACCGGAGCACGCGGCGCCGCAGCGCGGGTGCTGCTGTGGCTGCTGGATCAGGATCGCGCGATTCGCCTGATTTCAGTAGGTTAGGCGATAATTCCCATTTTGTTCACGAATGTTCTTAAAAAGTTCTTTACAGACCGTTTCGAGTATGAGAACAATTCAGCAACAAAAACGGAGAACCGAGATGCTGAAAGACCTCAAGGACGTGCTGAACCGTTCCGCCGATACGCTGTTTGAAGATGCGTTGGGGGCGGTGTCGCTGTTCGCCATCCTGATCATCGGCCTGTGCCTGCCCGGCCTTGCATAGGGCCGCCGCGATATTCCCACTGCCTGCGGTCTGATACGGCGCTGCATTTGTCCCCAAGAAATGCCGCTTTTGGTTGCCGGGGTTGTCCCACCCCGTGCCACCCACCAGACACGCCACTTTGCCGCCGCTTTCCACATGGGAAGTGGCGGTTTTTTTTATGGGGTTGTCGCCAGCGCCTCGGACAAAGCCTCGATCGACAGCAGGATGGAGGCGTGGCGGTTCTTGTAGTCCCGCGCGGGGATCAGAACCTCGAACCCGTCAAAGGGGGCGGCGGGAACCGGGCCGCCGTCTTTGAGCATGGCGCGCAAAGCGTCACGAGCGGCATCGACCTCGGCCCGGTTGCGCCCGATGGCCGCAGCGCC
>JBGSRQ010000117.1:0-1709 GCA_041737515.1 Rhodobacterales bacterium
GCATCAAACTTGGTCGGTGCGGCGCCGAAACTGCCCACATCAAAGCCGTCTGCGATCTCGTCCAGCGATCCTGCCAGCACGATCGGCTGCGATGACCCCAGCCGCGCCATGAACGACAACAGCGCCATCGGCTCCACGCCCCTTGCCCGCAGATCGCGCAGGCTCAGCGTGCCAAGGCGTTTGGACAAGGCCTCGCCCTGCGGCCCGGTCAGCAAGGAATGATGCGCAAAGGCGGGCGGCGTGCCCCCCATCGCCTGCATGATCTGGATCTGCGTCGCGGTGTTGGTCACATGGTCCGCACCGCGCACGATGTTCGTCACCCCCATGTCAACATCATCGACCGAGGACGCGAATGTATAAAGCACCTGCCCGTCCGCGCGGATCAGCACCGGGTCCGACACGCTTGCCGCATCAATCGAGATCGGGCCCAGAATACCGTCGGGCCATTCGATGCGTTCCTGCACCAGTTCGAACCGCCAGTATCCCTCGCGCCCTTCGGCGCGCATTGCGGCCTTTTCGGCATCCGAAAGCCGCAGGCTTGCGCGGTCATAGACCGGGGGCTTGCCCATGTTCAGCTGCTTCTTGCGCTTCAGGTCCAGCTCCACAGGCGTCTCGAAACACTCATAGAACCGGCCCACCGCGCGCAACTGATCGGCCGCCTCGCGGTAGCGATCCATCCGCAGCGACTGCTTCTCGATCCGGTCCCAGGTCAGGCCCAGCCATTCCAGATCGGTCATGATACCGTCGGCATATTCCTGTTTGGAACGCCCCTGATCGGTATCATCCAGCCGCAGGATGAATTCGCCGCCCGATTTGCGGGCGATCAGATAGTTCATCAGCGCGGTGCGCAGGTTGCCCACATGGATGAAACCGGTGGGCGACGGGGCGAAACGAGTGGTTGTCATGGCATTCTCCTGAACCCGCTTCCCCTGTCACGCGCGGGCGGAATTGTCCATATCGCGCAACGTGGCTTTCCCCGGACGGCACTTGCCCGTAACCTGCGCCACATGACCCGCACACCCGCCACAAGCATCGCCCCCGACGCCGAACTGATCGCCGAGCTTGCCCGCGCAGCCATCATCGCCCTGCCCGCCCCCTACCGTGCCGCAGCCGCCGAAATCGCCCTGCGTGTTGAAGATTTCGCCCCCGCCGACATGCTGGACGCGATGGGCCTTGACGATCCGTTCGAATTGACCGGGCTTTACCATGGCATACCGCTGACCGAAGCCTCGGTGTCGGATCAAGCTCAGCAACCCGACGCGATCTGGCTGTTCCGACGCCCGATCCTTGAAGAATGGCTGGACCGGGGCGATGTCAGCCTTGCCGAACTTGTCACCCATGTTCTGGTCCACGAACTGGCGCATCATTTCGGCTGGACCGATGCGCAGATCGCGGCAATTGACCCCTGGTGGGAGTAGGCGCACAGGTCTGTGCGCGCCAGCGCACAGCATCTGACCGATGCGTGATTTGTCACCGGGCGCCGCTGCCCTAGACTTTCCGGTAATCACAGTCGGAGGGACTCAAATGACCAATTTTCGCATGACACGCCGCCACGCCTTGCTTGCCGTGGCCGCGCTGCCCCTTGCAGCACAGTTCGCGCCCATCGCCGCGCGCGCCGAAGCCCCGATGCTGGGGGCCACGACGACACAGTTCAACCGCTTCATGCTGGGTGAATTCGAGGTGACGACCCTGCTGGCCGGCACCCGCAC
>JBGSRQ010000147.1:0-3385 GCA_041737515.1 Rhodobacterales bacterium
CGCCTCGCAGATCGCCGCGCACACCGCCGCTGATCCGGTCAATCGCCCACAGAACCGCCTCGCCGACGCGCTGATCGTCCAGCAGTGCCTGTGCTTCCGGCGCAATCTCGGACGCAGCAAGGACTGGCGCGGAAAACGCAGGGGCAATGGCGCGGCCCATGCCATCGGTCGCGGACAGCTTCGCCACGTCGCCGCGCGCAAGGCCCGCCAGAAACGACTCGGTCGGATCAGCGGGTGTGTGCTGCGCCACCGCTTCGGCGTAACGGCCCGACAACAGCGCCACCCGGAAAGTCAGGGCATCCATGCGACCCGCACTGCGCCGGATCAGCGCCGGCCCGAAATGCCGTGCAAAGGGCACTTCCAGTTCGGCCTCGGTCATCCGTGCCCAGGCGGCAGACAGGGCAACCGACAGGTCCGCATCATCGCCGGACGCCAACGCCACATCAAATTCCTGAACCGCCTCGACCCGGTCCCAGACGCCGCCTGATGCGGCGGGCTGGCGCGCGCCATAAATGCCGAACAGGCGCTGGTCCGACAGCGCACCGCCCCGCACCAGCCGTTCCGCCGCCTCTAGTTGCGATTTCCAGCCTGCCTGTTCCGAAAGGTCGGCATAGGCAAAGGCAAGCGGCAGATCCTGCGTGGGCAGCGGCTCACCAACCGCCTCGTAGATCCGCCAGGTCAGGGGGGTGATCCGTTCGGGTTTGGGCAGGCTGGTCGCGGCCTCATCTGCTTCGGTATCCAGAAAGCGCAACAGCACCGCTTCGTCCCCGGCGTCGATCAGGCCAAGGCTCTGGCCGGTGCGATGGGTCAGGGCGGCGGCATTCCAGTCGCCCGCCCGCGCCAGATAAAAGATGCGGGCGGGAAAGGTCGGGGCCAAATTGGGATGATCACTCATGGCAGTGCAGGCCTGATCTTCGGCACCCGTCAGAAGGGCAATGTCGAACGCCCGGCGAAACAACTCTACCGTTTCGGGCTTTGCGACGCGGGTCAGGGCGCCCGCCTGATCCAGGGCCCCCATCGCCAGCAGCTTGTCGATGCGCGCACGCAGCAGGATGCCATCGGGGCCCGCATCTGCAGGCGCATCGGCGCGCGCGATCAGAACCGTGATCAACAACCCTTCCAGCGTCGGCAAAAGGTCCAGATGACCGGCCGTGATCCGGGCCGCGATGACCTTGGTCTGACCGGTGCCCCACAGGTTTTGGGGCAACCCGGTGCTGGTGGCCGCCAGAATTCCCACCGCATCGGGTGACGCGCCGCCCAGCACGCTGACGGTTACATCCTTGGGCAGGGTATCGGTTGAGATGCCGGGTTCCGCGGGTTTTGCCGGTGCGACTGGTTTGTATACCACGGATTCAGTGACCGATTTTGACAACCAGTCGATTGCCGACAATGGCTGTTCGGCAAGCGCCGAAACCGGCCACAGCCCCAACACCCCTGCAAGAACGATATGTTCAGTTCGCATCCGGCGCCACCGGCTGGCGATCGGTGGGTTGATCAAGATCCAGCGTTACCGGCTGGCGAACCTCGGTCTGGTCGGGGGCCAGATCTCCCAGATAGGCAAAAGCGGTCAATGCGGCAAACCCCAGAACCAACAGCACGATTATTCCCTTCAACAGTCGTCCCATGCGCAATCCTCTGCTCGCCTGCCCGATTCTTTGCCGTAGCGACAATCGCGCAGGCCGCCGGTTCAATTTGACGCTGATTATATATGGCATTTTCGGCAAGTTCACGCCATTCAGGTTAGCAAGATCGTGACCCGGCGGGGGATTGCCAAGTGCTTTTCCTGCCAAAACCCGAGGAGACCATGCCAGAATCCCCCCCGCAGCTATGCAAAACCGTGGCTCTGGTTGGCATGATGGGGGCCGGAAAGACGGCTGTGGGCACGCAACTGGCGCGGCATCTGGGCGTTCCGTTCCTTGATTCGGACGAAGAGATTGCCCGCGCCGCACAACGTTCGATTGCGGAAATCTTCGCACGAGACGGCGAGCCGTTCTTTCGCGCCCGCGAATCCGAGGTGCTGGCCCGCCTGGTCAGCGGCTCGCCCTGCATCTTGTCAACCGGCGGCGGTGCCTTCCTGTCAGAGGCGAACCGCGCCACGATTGCCGCAAAGGGCATTTCCGTCTGGCTGCGCGCCGATCTTGATCTTTTGTGGCAACGGGTGCGTCACAAATCGACCCGCCCGCTGCTGCGCACCGCCAATCCGCGCGATACGCTGCGCGCCCTCTACGATGCGCGGGTGCCGCTTTACGGCTTGGCCGACCTGACTGTTGATGCCGCGGCCGACC
Organism: Rhodobacterales bacterium; assembly: GCA_041737515.1. Classification (GTDB taxonomy): domain Bacteria; phylum Pseudomonadota; class Alphaproteobacteria; order Rhodobacterales; family Rhodobacteraceae; genus JBBQZP01. Next base: position 2,286 of record JBGSRQ010000147.1, read on the forward strand.
TCTCCATCGAGGCTATGGCGTTAAGGGTTGCCGATGCGCTGTCGACCCGCGCCGACGTGTTTGAGAGGATGGTCTGAATGAAAGTCGATGTGGTGCCCGTCAATCTGGGTGCGCGCAGTTATGAGGTCCGCATAGGCGAGGGCCTGCTGGACCAGGCTGGCGTGCAGATTGCGCCATATCTCGCCCGCAAGCGCGTGGCCGTGGTGACCGATGACACGGTGGCAGCACATCATCTGTTGCGGCTTGCAGCGGCGTTTGAAGGGCAGGGGATCGCCATGACCGCCCTTGCCCTGCCGCCCGGCGAGGGCACGAAGGGCTGGCCGCAACTGGGCCGCACCGTGGATTGGCTGCTGGAACAAAAGGTCGAACGCCGTGATATGGTCGTGGCCTTTGGCGGCGGCGTGGTGGGCGATCTGGTGGGTTTTGCCGCAGCGATCCTGCGGCGCGGGGTGCGCTTTGTGCAGATGCCGACCAGCCTTCTGGCGCAGGTCGATAGCTCGGTCGGCGGCAAGACCGGGATCAATTCGAGCTTCGGCAAGAACCTGATCGGTGCGTTTCATCAGCCGACGCTGGTGCTGGCCGACACCGGCCTGCTGGATACGCTTTCGCGCCGCGAGACTCTGGCGGGATACGGCGAGGTGGTGAAATATGGCCTGTTGGGCGATGCAACGTTCTTTGAATGGCTGGAAAAGAACTGCATGGCGCTGGCGTCCGGCAATGCAGATGCGCGCCAGCACGCAGTGACCCGGTCGGTTCAGATGAAAGCCGATATCGTGGAGCGTGACGAGACCGAGGAGGGCGACCGCGCCCTGCTCAATCTTGGTCACACCTTCTGTCACGCGCTGGAAAAGGCCACCGGTTATGGCGAGCGGCTGCTGCACGGCGAAGGCGTCGCCATCGGCTGCGCGCTGGCATTCGAGTTGTCGCAGCGGCTTGGCTTTTGCTCGCAAGAGGCACCAAGCCGCGTGCGCGCGCATCTGTCGGCGATGGGGATGCGGGTTGATATCTCGGAAATACCCGGCGGTCTGCCCGATGCCGACGGCCTGCTGGACCTGATGGCTCAGGACAAAAAGGTGGTCGACGGCAAGCTGCGCTTCATC
>JBGSRQ010000154.1:0-2134 GCA_041737515.1 Rhodobacterales bacterium
TGGTGCAGCCCAATGCCGAGCAGAACCTGAAATGGGACCCGGATCAGGCCGATACCCTCTTTCGCCGCCAGCTTGGCTTTACCAACGCCTTGCCCCGCCCGGATGCGGTGATCTGGCCCGAAACGGCGGTGCCGTATCTGCTGACGCCGGGCGAAGGGGCTGCAGCGGCGATTGCGCTGGCGGGTGACGGCGTGCCGGTGATCGTGGGCACGCAACGGCTGGTTGGCGACGCGGCTTACAACAGTATGGCGGTCATCGGCGCGGGTGGAGCGCTGACGGCGGTATACGATAAATCGCATCTGGTGCCGTTCGGTGAATACATGCCTTTCGGGGATACCCTGTTCGATCTGTTCGGCGTGACTGCTTTCGCATCGCGCACCGGAAACGGCTACACGGCCGGTCCGGGGGCTGCGGTGCTGGATCTGGGCGGCAAATTCGGCAAGATGCTGCCGCTGATCTGTTATGAGGCGGTGTTCCCGCAAGATCTGCGCGCTGCCCCCGAACGCGCAGACTGGATCTTGCAGATTACCAATGACGCCTGGTTCGGCACGCTGACCGGTCCCTGGCAACATCTGGCGCAGGCCCGGCTGCGGGCGATTGAACAGGGCTTGCCGCTGGTGCGGGTGGCCAACACGGGCATCACCGGGCTGATTGATGCGCGCGGCCGGGTGCTGGCGGAACTGCCCTTCGGGACAGAGGGCTATCTTGACGTTGGCCTGCCGGGCGCACTTGGCGCACCCCTTTATGCGCAATGGGGCGAAATTCCGGTGATTGTCCTCGTGATCGGGGGGGCATTGTGCTTGCTGACCCGGCGGCGGCGCAATCTTCCTTGACGCGCGGCCACTTGCGTCGTAGCGCTGCGTGTCTTTCTCGTCACAACGGCTTCCTGGCGTGGCGAATTACTCATAAAGGAGCACTTCCCCATGTCACGCGACAGTTACACGTTCACCTCTGAATCCGTTTCAGAGGGCCACCCGGACAAGGTGTGCGACCGGATTTCCGATGCAATTCTGGATGCCTTCCTGACCGAAGAGGCGACGGCCCGCGTGGCCTGCGAAACCTTCGCCACGACAAACCGGGTGATTGTGGGCGGCGAGGTCGGCCTTTCGGACAAAAAGCGTCTGGCCGAGTTCATGGAAGGCGTCGACGGCATCGTGCGCGCCTGCGTGCGTGACATCGGTTATGAGCAGGACGAGTTTCACTGGAACACGCTGCAGGTTCACAACTATCTGCACGCGCAATCGGCGCATATCGCGCAGGGCGTTGACAAGGACGGGGCCGGCGATCAGGGCATCATGTTCGGATATGCCTGCCGCGAGACACCTGAACTGATGCCAGCCCCGATCCAGTACAGCCACGCGATCCTGCGCCGGCTGGCCGAAGCCCGCAAATCGGGTGCCGAACCGACGCTGCGCCCGGATGCCAAATCGCAGCTTTCGCTTCGGTATGAGGGTGGCAAGCCGGTCGAGGTGACCTCTATCGTTCTGTCCACGCAGCACGCACAGGAAAACCAGACTTCGGACGATATCCGTGCGATTGTGGAGCCCTATATCCGCGAGGTCCTGCCTTCGGGCTGGATCACGCAAGCCACCGAATGGTGGGTGAACCCGACGGGGACCTTCGTCATTGGTGGACCGGACGGCGATGCAGGCCTGACCGGCCGCAAGATCATTGTGGATACCTATGGCGGGGCCGCTCCGCATGGTGGCGGTGCGTTTTCGGGGAAAGATCCGACCAAGGTCGACCGCTCTGCCGCCTATGCCGCGCGCTATCTGGCCAAGAACGTGGTGGCCGCGGGGCTGGCAGATCGCTGCACGCTGCAGGTGGCCTATGCAATCGGTGTGGCAAAGCCCTTGTCGATCTATGTCGATACGCATGGCACCGGCCAGGTGGAGGCCGAAGCCATCGAACGCGCCGTGGCGCAGGCGATGGACCTGACCCCGCGCGGCATCCGCACGCATCTTGGCCTGAACCGACCCATCTATGCCCGGACCAGCGCATATGGCCATTTTGGCCGCGCGCCCGAGGCCGATGGCGGGTTCAGTTGGTAAAAGACCGATCTGGCCGATGCACTGAAAAGTGCAGTCTGAAAGCTCGGGGCGCAGCCCCGGCCCCCGCGCCGGGGCCTTTGCGC
>JBGSRQ010000167.1:0-3650 GCA_041737515.1 Rhodobacterales bacterium
TCTTTCCGCCGAATAGGCCATGAACGACCCCAGCGACGCCCCCGCCCCCGGCAGAACGCCCGCCAGAAAGCCCAGAATGGTGGACCGGATCATCGTCGGCGTGCAGTATTTCAACATCGCGAATGACGGGGTGATCCGCCCGATCTTCATTTTCGCCTCTTTCCCCTCGCCCGAACCATCGCCGCGATGTTCCAGAAAGATGAACACTTCCGACAGCGCGAACAGGCCCACGATGGCGACCAGAAAGTCGATCCCGTCATACAGATGCACTTCTCCGAACGCGAAACGCGGAACCCCGGTCTGCCCGTCCACCCCGATCATCGCGATGCCAAGGCCAAGGGCTGCCGCAAAGGCCGCCTTCGCCTGGTTGGTCGACGACACGCCGCCCAGCGTGGCAAAGGCCAGCACATAAAGCGCAAAGTAATCGGCGGGCTGAAACAGCAGCGCGAATTTCACCAGCAACGGCGCGAAGAACACCAGCCCGCAGGTTGCAAAGAACGACCCGACAAAAGAGGCCACGCCAGAGATCGCCAGCGCCTCGCCCGCGCGGCCCTGCCTGGCCATGGGATAGCCATCCAGCGTGGTCATCAGCGCAGGCTCATCGCCGGGGATGTTCAGCAGGATCGACGAAATCCGCCCGCCATACATCGCGCCGTAATAGACCGAGGTCAGCAAGATCATCGCCGACGTCGCATCAAGCCCAAGCGAGAACGCCAGCGGGATCAGGATCGCCACCCCGTTCGACGGCCCAAGGCCCGGCAACGCGCCGATGACCGTGCCCAGAAAACAGCCCAGAAAGGCCAGACCCAGATTCTGGAACGTCAGTGCAATCTCGAACCCGCCCATCAGGGCATAAAAGCTGTCCATTGCCGCGCCCCCCTAAAAGCCAAGCGGTCCACGGGCAAGACTAAGCCCGAGGATCAAATGAAAGACCACATAGATGCCGATCGAAATGGCCACGCCTGCCAGCAAGGCCGGAACAGGTTTCGTGCCCAGCCGCCACGACAGATACGCCGCCGCAAGCGTGGTGGCGATGATGAAGCCCGCGATGGGCAGCGCGTAGGCATAGGCAAACAGCACCACCGCCGCGACGCCGATCTCGGCCAGCCGTGCGGCCTCGGGCCATTTGGGCGCTGCATCGGGGCGCAGCATGATGGCAAGACTGGCAAGCGCCAGAACGGTGCCGATCATGTAGGGAAAGACCTTGGGACCGAAGGGATCAGAGATGAAACTCAGTTGAATCTGTGTCGCCTGCCAGATGAAAAAGGCAGCCACAGCCAGACCGATGCCGCCAAAGATACGGTCGCCCATGATGCTCTCCTGAAAAATGGTAGGAAAAGGGGGCGACGCCCGGGAAATCCCCGACGCCGCCCCCGAACCCGATTACTGAATCAGGCCGATGTCTTTGGAGATCGTCTCGATCTGTTTGATCGAATCCGCCACATAGGCCTGGAATTCAGCACCCGAAAGGTCCAGCGGGGCAATGCCGTTGGCGGCCATCGTCGCTTTCCATTCGTCAGAAGCATAGACCTTGCCCAAGGCATCGACCCAGAAGGCATAAGCTTCGTCCGACATGCCGCCGGGGGCATAGAACCCGCGCCAGTTTGCCCCCACGGCGTCAATGCCCTGTTCCTTGGCGGTCGCGAATTTGGCGAAATCGCCTTCCAGACGTTCGGGCGCCAGCACCGCGATCACCTTGATGTCGCCACTGTCGACAAAGCCTTTGGCTTCGGACGCGTCGCCCGAAAACGCCTGCACGGACCCCGCCAGAAGCTGCGTCACAGCCTCGCCACCGCCATCAAAGGCCACATACTTTATGGTGCGCACATCTTCGATGCCCGCCGCATTGGCCGCGATAAGCACCTTGAGGTGATCCCACCCGCCCACAGCAGATCCACCCGCGATGGAAACGCTGGTCGGGTCGGCCTTGATCTTGTCCATCAGTTCGGGAAGCGTGTTCACCTCCGACGAGGCCGCCACGGCGATGATGCCATAATCGGCACCGACCGATCCGATCCAGCGGACCTGATCCTGCGTGTTGCCGGGGAATGCGCCCTGGGCCAGACGGGTTGCCGTTGCGGTGGAGGCCGCAACGATCAGATCATTGTTGTCATTGCGCTTGTTCACCACTTCGGCAAAGGCCACGCCGCCGCCGCCACCGGCAAGGTTCGTCACCTGCATGGTGCCGGGCACGAGTTTCAGATCCTGCATCGCCTTGCCGACCTGACGGCAGGTGAAATCCCACCCGCCACCGGGGGCTGCGGGGGCAATACATTCGGTCGCTTCGGGATCAAAGGCCAAGGCCGGGGCCGCAATCATGGCCGCGCCAAGCGCAATGCCAGCGGCCACGCCGCGCAAAGTGAGCAGTGTCATGGGGTCTCCTCCGAGATATGTGTTTGGTCGTTTCTTGGTCTTGGTCCCGCCTGCGGACCCGAAAGGGGGCCGCGGCGGGTTGCGCGAAGACTAGCGCGTGAACCTGTCACCAAGCTGTCGCTTGCGGCTCTTGTTCCGGTGGCGCCTGCGCGCCTATGCTGCGCGTGGGGGGACGCGGATGCGCCTGTTGCTGCTGGAAGATACCGAGGATGTCGCCGAGGCGATCGTCACCAGCTTTGCCCGCCGGGGCGATGCGGTCGATCATGCGGGCACGCTGCGGGACGCACGCGATTTCATTGCGGTGCAGGGCTATGACGTGGCGATTTTCGACATCACCCTGCCCGACGGCAAAAGCACCGATCTGCTGGCCGCATTGCGCGTCGAGGGCTGGGCGACACCGGTGGTGATGCTGACTGCCCTTTCGGATGTGGCGGACAGGGTGGGTGCGCTGGATGGCGGCGCGGATGATTATCTGGTCAAACCCTTTGATCTGCGCGAATTGCAGGCCCGCGTGCGCGCCCTTGCCCGCCGCGCCGTGCCCGAACGTGCGGGGCTGATCACCTTTGGCGATCTGGAGTTTGACCCGGCGGGCATGTCGCTGAATGTGGCAGGCGCGCCCGTCTCGCTGACCCGGCGCGAATTCGCGTTGCTGGAAGTTCTGCTGGCCCACCGCGGCCGCGTCATCGCCAAGGACCGCATCCACGAGCGCATGTTTGCTTTTGCCGATGAAGAGGTGGGCGTGAATACAGTGGAACTTTACATCGCTCGTCTGCGCCGCAAGCTGGAGGGCAGCCGCACTGCGATCCGCACCCTGCGCGGGCTGGGCTATCAACTGGTAGAGGGCAGCTAGGGTGCAACGCCACATCTCTTTGACCACGCGCGTGGCACTGGCGCTGGCGTTGGTGCTGGCGGTTGGCGGGGCGGCGGTCACGGTGGCGGCGCTGCAATACGGGCGGCAGGCGGCACAGACAGCCTATGACCGGTTGCTGATCGGGGCGGCGGATCAGATCGCGGGGGCAGTCACGGTGCGCGATGGCACGATTGCGGTGGATATTCCGGCCTCGGCCTTTCAGCTTCTGGCGCTGGCCCCTGATGACCGCATCGCCTACGCGGTGATCGGCCCCACCGGCGTGTTGATCACCGGCTATCCGGGCCTTGCACCCGCTGGCGACGGCCCGTTTGCCCGGGCAGAGGTGAATGGTGCGGCCATGCGGCTGGCCGTGGTGGACCGGCCCTTTTCGGAACGCGCCTTTCGCGGATCGGTGCGGGTTGTGGTC
>JBGSRQ010000168.1:0-16072 GCA_041737515.1 Rhodobacterales bacterium
ATCTGACCGGGACAGCCGTGCGCTATCGTGTCTATGCCAAATACGGGCTGGATCTGGGCACGGTCGTCGGCATCATCGCCACATCATGGAGCGCCTTTTGGACGGCGGCGCTGCTGATCCTTGGTGGTTTGATGGTAATTCATCCTCAGGCGCTTTCGGCGATCCTGCCGGTCAGTGCCGGGACCGAGCTGGCCTTGGGCCTTGCGCTGCTGGCGGGTCTGGCGTCGTTTCTGGTCTGGCTGGGCTTGGGCGAACGGTCCGTGACAGTGGCGGGAACGCGCTATGCCTTGCCGGACCTGAAACTGGCGCTGGGGCTGATGGTGGTGGCGGTGTTCGACATCGGCGGGGCGGCCATGACGCTTTATGCCGTGATGCCCGCTGATGCGGTGCCCGATATAGTGCTGTATCTGACGGTCTTTGTCGGGGCGGTCATGCTGGGCATCCTCAGCCACGCGCCGGGGGGTATCGGCGTGTTCGAGGCCACGATGATTGCCGGTCTTGGCGCGAGTGGGCGGTCGGATGTGGTTGCGGCGCTGCTGATTTACCGGATGATCTATTCTGTCCTGCCTTTTGTGCTGGCCAGCATTGGAATGGGGGGGCTTTGGGTCGCGCAGAACCGTTCTGCGGTGGCACGACGCGCCAGCTTGGCGCATGGCATCGTCAGACCGGCGGTGCCACTGATCGCGGCGGGGATTGCGCTGATTTCGGGGGTGATCTTGCTGGTGTCGGGCAACCTTCCGTCGGATCCGCACCGGGTTGACGCCCTGCGCGGCGTGCTGCCGCTGGCCTTTGTCGAGGCGTCGCATCTGATCGGAAGCATCGCCGGTGTCTTGCTGTTTACGGTTGCGCGCGGGCTTTACCGGCGGCTGGCACGGGCGTGGAGCGTGGCAATGGGCCTGCTTGCGGTCGGCCTGCTGGCCACGCTGTCCAAGGGGCTGGACTGGAAAGAAGCCTTGGCCCTGATCGTGTCGATGGCGGTTCTGGCCCTGTTCCGCGATGCCTTTCAACGCAAGACCGATGGCTCGGTTTTCCGGCTGAACAGCGGCTGGCTGATCAGCCTTGCGGTGCTGCTGCTGTCGGTATTCTGGATCGGTTTGTTTGCCTACAAGCACGTCGAATACCGCAACGAATTGTGGTGGGATTTATCATGGGACGGCGATGCATCGCGGTTCTTGCGGGCGTCCCTGGCGGTGGCGGTGATCGCCCTTGTCATCGCCTTCAATGCCGTGGTGATGCCGCGCGGCAAGCGCCAAGTGCCGGGCCAGCCGGTCCCGCAACAGGTGATCGACCTGCTGGCCAGCTGTCCCGACCCCGAGGCGCAGATCGCGCTGAGCGGCGACAAGCTTTTCCTGCTGGACGATGACGGTCGGGCCTTTCTGGCCTATTCCGACACCGGGCGCACGCTGGTCACAAAAGGCGACCCTGTGGGCGATGCAGGCGCTGCCCGCGACCTGATCTGGAATTTGCGCGAACAGGCCGACCGGACCGGCCGGCGCTGCGCCTTTTACGGCGTCAGCGCGGCGCATCTGCCAACATATCTGGACCTTGGCATGCAAGTTCTGAAGATCGGCGAGGTGGCGCGCGTGCCTCTTGCCGATTTCAGCCTGGAGGGCAGCCGAAAGCGCGATTTTCGTCAGGCCGTCGCAAAGGCGCAGCGCGCGGGATTTACCTTTGAGATTTTGCCCAAGGCCGAGGTGCCCGCCGCCTTTGCCGCGTTGAAGGCCGTGTCGGACGCCTGGCTGACGGAGCGGAATGGTAGCGAAAAGGCCTTTTCGCTTGGGGCCTGCACGCCCGAGTATCTGGAGCATTTCGATCATGCCGTGCTGCGCGACGGGGCGACAGGCCAGATTCTGGCCTTTGCCAATCTGATGCAAGGCGCGGGGCGGCAGGAACTGTCCATCGACCTGATGCGCCACGATCCGGCCGGCCCGAAATTCGCCATGGATGCGCTGTTCGGCAATATCCTGCTTTGGGCCAGAGCGCAGGGTTTTGCGTGGTTCTCGCTGGGGGCAGCACCGCTGTCAGGGCTTGAAAACCGTCGCCTTGCCTCGGTCTGGAACCGGATCGGTGGCTTTGTCCATGACCATGGCGAGCCGTTCTATCGCTTCGAGGGACTGCGGGCCTACAAGCAGAAATTCGATCCGGTCTGGACACCGGAATACCTGGCCTGCCCCGGCGGTCTGGCGGTGCCGCAAGTGCTGCTTGAAATCAACGCCCTGATTTCCGGAGGGGTCGGGGCCCTGATCCGCCGCTCCTGAATCCTGGGACACTGTTTGATCAAATGTGGTCTGCGGGGCCATCCTCAGCTTCTGTATTGTGACCCCGCCAACTGCGGGATTATCGCCGAGACGGCCTGCTTCCAAAGCCGACAAAACCTCTTGGGCGTGGAAATCCGCCGGGATGAATGGTCAGGTGGAGCGGATGGACCGGACGATCAGGGAAGCGACCGTGAAGCGGTTCCAATGCGAAAACCACGATCCGTTGCGCATTTTTCCCGGCGACCTCATCCCAGCCTGCACCTTCGCAAATTGCCTCAGGACCCTCGCCGGCTTCACGTCCTGTGACGACTTCTGCAAAATCCGGACATCATGGCAGGATCGATTCATCCTCGATCCGACGCACCAGATGTCGGGACGGAACAAGGCGACGCTACAGCGAATGAAGCCAGCGCATGCGTTCGGCAAGGTCGGGGGCGCCAAAGGCAAGTGACCCCATGACGACGGTTTCCGCACCTGCTTGCCGCAACAAAGGCACCGTCGTGTCCCGGATGCCGCCATCTGCAGCCAGCACAATCCTGCGACCGGCGGCTGCGATCAGACGCCCCGCCGTTTCCAGACGCGTCGTGGCGGTCGGGTCAAGCCCTTGGCCCTTTACGCCGATCGCGGTGCCCAGCAGGGTCAGCATGTCCAACTTGCCCAACCAGGTTGCCGCCTGTGTCACCGGCGTTTCCACCCGCAGCACCATACCCGCCTTAAGTCCATGCCCGGCAATGCGCGCCAGCCCGTCGGCCGCATTGGCGTTTTCGACATGAAGGCTGATCAGATCGGCCCCGGACTCGGCAAACTGGTCGATCTGCGGCAGCAGAACGGCGTCGGCCACCATCAGATGAACATGGATCGGCAGTGCCGTGCGCTCTCGCAGTCGCGCAACCAGATCGGGAAAGAACAGCAGGGCGGGGGCGAAATGGCCGTCCGCCACATCGACATGCAGAATATCGGCATGCGGCGTGATGCGGGTCAGATCATCCGCAAGACGGATCAGATCGGCGGACCACATCGAGTATTCTGCCAGCAGGCGGTTGCGCGGCAGGTGGGTCATCCAATCTGCGCCAGGGCGGTCAGCGGAGGATGTGGTCATTGGAAATCTCCTTCAGAAACTGTTTCATCACCTTGGCCAGTGCCGCAAGATGGGCCACCTTGTTGCGCGCCTTGGCGGGCAATTCGGCAAGTTGCGCCTGTGGAATCAACCCGGCCAGCGCCTGCGCATGGGCAAAGGGATGGATCGCATCCTCGGCGCATCCACAGATCAGCGCGGGCTTGTTCAGCCCCCGCAGATCAGCCTTGGTGATGCCCGGCCCATCCGATGAAATCGCGGTCAGCAGACGTGCCGTTTCATTTTGCGGCGCTCGGGCAAAGAACCCCATCAGCGAGGCAAGGTTGTCTGGTGCCTCTTTGGCCAGTCGATGCGCCGTTGCTCCGGCGGCAAAGATCTCGCGGCCCTTGTCGGGCGCAAGCTGCATCAGCAAGCGGCCAACTTCGGCGTTCGGGGCCATGTTCGCGGGTGCCGCATCTGTTACCCAGGCCGGGCGCACCAGAACCAGCGCGCGGACCAGATCAGGGCGGGTCACGGCAATGCGACTGGCAATCGCCGCCCCCATCGAAATGCCGCCCAGCACCACGGGGGCTTGCAAGGTTTCAATCAGTGCCGCCACATCACCAGCCATGCCGGCGATCGACGGTTCACCCATCGGCGATGCGCCGTGGCCCGCACATTCAAGCCCATACCAGCTTTGCCCCGCGATGCCTGCCATCGCCTCGGCGATCTGATTTGCATCGCCACACAGCCCGTGCTGAAACACCACCGGCGGCAAGGCACCATCGTGGCCATAGACGGCAAGGTTGAGACCATTGCGGAGAAGATGGCGGAGAGGTTTCATAGCGCGGCCAGAACCCGCGTCAGAACGGCACAAACACCGGCGGCTTCATCGGCGGCAAGGCCATGCGTCACAAGATCACCGTCAAATCCGGCGGCTTTCAGCCGGCCAAGAAAGAACGGGAAATCGACCACCCCCCTGCCCGCCGTTGCAAACCCGCCTGCGCTGTCGCGATCTTTGGCATGGGCCATGATGATACGGTCAGCCAGCAGATCAATGGCTTGTGCAAGCAGGTCTTGCTGCGTTTTGAGTGACACCACTTCGAACAGATTGGCCGGATCAAGCACGATGTAGAGTGCAGGGCTTTGCAGCGTGTCGATCAGCTGGCGCGCGCGGGGGGCAGTGCCGATGACATTGGCAAGTTCCGGCTCGATTCCCAGCCTGACGCCAAAAGCCTCGGCCAGCGTGCAGGCCTTTGCCATCTCGTCCAGAAGATCGCGCCACGCTGCGCGGGTCCCATTGTCAGGATGGTGACGCCATTGATCGGTTGCATCGCGCGTTCCGGTGCACAGGGTGATCATCGGCGTGCCCATTGCGGCCGCATTCCGGACAAGCACCTCCAACCGGCGCAGTCCGCTGGCCCGCACCGCCGGATCCGGGTGGATCATGTTGTAAGTGCCCGATACAGCCGCAATGGCCATATCGCTTGCCCGCGCGGCGGCGGCAATGGCTGCCGTTTGGGCCGGGGTCAAGGCGTCGGGCATCGCGGCCAGGCCGGAACAGGCCATGTTGTACTGCACGGCCGCAAAGCCTGCGGCCTTGGCCGCTTGCAGAACCGTCGCGGGATCACTGCCCGCAAACGTCTTTGCGAAAATGCCCAGCCGCATTACAGCGGCCCCGACACATCAACCAGCGCCACCGGTTGCCCCGTGCGGGCAGATCGAGCGATGGCGACCATTGCCCGGACCGAGGCGATGCCGTCTTCGATATCTGCACCGGTTTGCGGCGTGCCATTCAGCACGGTGTCGGCAAAACCTTCCAGCTGGCGGCGGTAGAAATGCCCGTCAGCCCCCAGAACGCGGTGCGTCGATCCGTCGGATTCGTGAAAGATGTCAACCTCGGATGATCTGTAATACCAGGGATTATAGGTCTTGCCGAGGACGGAGCCTTGTTCGCCGTAAATCTGAAACCCTTCATGCCAATCCATCCGGACGGCCACGGTCAGATCAAGGTGCCCCAGCACGCCGTTTGCAAACTCCACATCCACAAACCAGCAGCGCATGCCTGCGCGGTTCAGAAGGCGCGCGTTCACGGCGGTGATCTCGCCCGCGAAATAACGCGCGGTATCGACCAGATGGCTGCCGTGGGCCAGCATGTAATAGCGATCCAGATCCGCCTTGGGGTTTTCCAACGGTTTGCGCGCCTGCTTTGATGTAACCATCAGGGGCTGCACCGCATCGGTCATGGCGTAGCGGTGGGTATTGTCGCAATACCACGCCTTGAGCGCCACAAGCTTTCCCATCGGCCCGTCAATAAAGGTTTTCGCTGCCTGCAAGCCTGCATCATATCGCTTCATGTGCCCCACTTGCAGGATGCAGCCCGACGCCTTTACCGCAGTGCGCAGGGATTCCGCCTCCTCGATGTTGGTAGCCAGCGGCTTTTCACACAGAACATGTTTGCCCGCCTGCAACGCGCGCCGCGCAGCAGGGACGTGAAAGGCATCGGAAGTGGCGATGATCACGGCCTCAAGCGCCGGGTCGGACAGCATCTTGTCGTAGTCGTCATAGGATGTGGCCGGGGCATGAGTGGCGGCCATCCGGTCGCGCAGATCATCGGCAACATCGCAGATTGCGTACAGATCGGCGTTGCGCGCCTTGGTACAGGATTCGAAATGGGCGGCCTGCGCGATGGGGCCACAGCCCAACACGCCAACACGCAAGCGCGTTTCGTCCTTTTGTGGCATGGTCAGGCTCCTGTCGCAGAACGGTATTTTTGAACAACCGCACCCACCATCCGGCGAATGACGATTTCGGGCAATGCGGCGGCATCGTGGGTTTCAACAAGGCCACCGGTAACCTGCGCCACCAGACCCGGCGCCACAGGGACGTTGCGCAGGGCTGCGAACAGGCGCGCAACCGCGGCCTGCACCGTTGGCGCGGCCCAGTAATAGCGTAGGCGGTCGGACAGACCATAAAGCATCATGGTTTCCTCTGTCGCATCCGCCTGAACATAGGCCCTCCAATCGTCAGGACGGGCGCGCATCGCCGCCAGCAACGCCGGGATGACACCCGAAGGCGGCAGCTTCAGCATCGCCTCCAGCCGGTCCAGCGCAAACACCGCCTGACGAAAGGCAAAGGTCAGTTCGGGGCCAACCTTCAGCACCGCGAAATGATCGCGCACCAGTGCCGACAGGGCGGCTTCTGTCTGGTAATCGGTGGAGTGCGCCTCAAACGCGGGGCCGCCCAGGCCCGGCGCAAGGGCGGCCAGGCCGGTTGCAAGGGCCGGGTCATATGCGATGATCTGGTCATTGCCAAAATCGACGCCGGGCTGCACGACAATGCCGATCACGCGGTCAAAGGCCGCGGTCAGCCCGCGCGCGGCAAAGGCAGCCCGGTGCAGCGCACAGGTTTTCAGCACAGCCTCTGGCGTCGTGATGGCAAGACCGTCGCGATGCCCGGTTTCACCGCCCGGCACAGGCACTTCGGTGCCGATCACATAAGACAAGGGCCGCCCCAGCGCCGCCGCCTCGGCCACTGCACACAGATCCGCCGCGCGGCTTGCCATCTCGGCTTCCGACAAATCCTCGCCGCCGCAGGACATCGACGCATCCAGATGGATTTTCGTGAACCCCGCCGATGCGTAGGCCGCCACCAGATCGCGCGCCTTTTGCATGCCCTGTTCGGCCGGTTCCGATTTCCAGGGGTTGGGCCCCAGATGGTCACCGCCGAGGATCAGGCGCGCGGGATCAACCCCTTGCGCCCGCGCAAGTTTGGCCACGAACGCATTGAAACCCGCCGGAGTCATCCCGGTATAGCCGCCGAACTGGTTTACCTGATTGCAGGTTGCCTCGATCAGTATGGGCGCTGCATCATCGCGGTAGCTGTGAAGGATCGCGGCCAGTGTTTCGGAATGCGCGCTGCACCAGGAGGGCAGGCCAACGGGCTGGCCGCGCAGGTTCAGGGCAATCTGTCGGGCCAGCGTCATGTCGCATGCGCCAGAAAGGCGTCGATCTGTGACAGGTCTGTGTTGCCCTCCACCGGCCCCAGTTGCGAAACGGCCAGCGCCCCCGCCGCATTGGCCCGCCTCAGCGCATCTGGCAGGGTCTGACCTGCCGTCGCAAGAGTCACGAAGGTCGCACAGAAGCAATCGCCCGCCCCTGTCGGATCTACCACATCGACGGCATGTGCGTCGATGCGGTGGCTGCCGTTCGCATCACGCCCGATGCAGCCCTGATCACCCCGTTTCAACACGACAGCCTGCGCGCGTCCGTTCAGCAAGTCCGCCGACCACCCATCGAAATCCTGATCCGAGAACAGAATTTCTGCGTCGGCATCAGACGGCAGGACATAGCTTGCCATGGCCATGATCTGACGCAAAGCCGCAAGATAGCCCGCATCTGTCATCAGCTCCTGCCGGATGTTGGGATCAACAGAGATCGCAACACCCCGGCCAGCCAGTTCTTGACAAAGCGCAAGACCAACCGCGCGCATCGCCGGATCGCCCAGCATCGACCCCGAGATATGCAGAACCGTGACGCCGGACCGCAAAAACCCTGCCACGATCTCTGGCAGGGGTGGCAAGTGCGCGGCGGCAGAATGGGCGATGTTGAAAACGAAATCGCGGCTGCCATCGGTGTTGTAGCTGACAAAGGCCGACCCCGTCGGCACCCCGGCAACAACCCTGATCAGGCCCGGATCGACGACCGAATTGACCCCGGCATCGGCCAATCGTTGTAGCACAACCTTGCCAAAGGCATCATTCCCGACCGCACCCGCAAACACCGCCGCCCCACCGACACCACGGGCTACGCGGGCAGCCTGATCTATGAAAATGCCCGGCGCACCGCTGGGAAACGGCCCGACATAGGGGGCCGCGCGCAGGTTGCGCCCGTCTTTTTGCGTACAGATGAATTCCACCAGCAACTCGCCCAGCGACGCGATGCAAACCCCCGCCATGGCTTAGCCGCCCACCATCAGCCTGACGACCTCATCATGTGTCGTTTCCGCTATGCGCCGTTCGCCCGCCTGCACGCCACGCCGCAGCACGACGATCCGGTCGGCGACGGCGAAGATGTCTTGCAGGTTATGGCTGATGAAGATCACTCCGCGTCCCTGCGCCTTCAGCTGATGGATCAACTGGATCACCTTGCGCTGCTCGGGCACACCCAAAGCGGCGGTGGGTTCATCCATGATCAGGATTTGCGCGTTCCAATATACGGCCCTGCCAATTGCCACCGCCTGCCGCTGACCGCCCGAAAAATTGGACACCGGCGCATCCAGACGGCTGACATGGAAATCCAGCAGAGCCATCGTCGACTTGGCCGCCTCTGCCATCTTGGCGCGGTCCAGCACCGGCAAAAAGCCAAAGGCGCGGCGCATCGGCTCGCGGCCCAGAAAGATGTTCGCGCCGATCGTCAGGTTGTCGGCAAGCGCCAGATCCTGATAGATGGTTTCGATTCCGATATCGCGCGCCTCTTGCGGAGATGAAAAGCTGACCGGTCTGCCCTTCAGCAAAATTTCGCCCGACGACGGCTGATAGACGCCCGAAATTGCCTTGATCAAGGTGGTCTTGCCAGCGCCGTTATCACCGGCAAGCGCCACAACCTCGCCCGCCCGCACCATCATGGTCAGATCGCTCAACGCCTGAACCGGGCCGAAATTCTTGGACAGATGGCGCACTTCCAGCAGCGGCTCGCCCATTGGGATCACGTCATTCACTTTGCCGCCCCCCGGAGAACCTGCGTTGCGCCTGGTCGATCAGGACCGAGATGATGATCACCACGCCCACGCTGATGAATTGCCAGAACGGCGCCACGTTGATGAACACGAGCCCGTATTGGATGACGGCAATCACAAAGGCCCCGGCGACGGTGCCAAGAATTGTTCCTGACCCGCCAAAAAGGCTGGCCCCGCCGATCACCACGGCAGCCACCGCATCCAGAAGCAACGGCTCGCCCGCCTGCGCAGCACCTGCACTGAACCGGGCGGAATACAAGACACCCGCCAGCCCCGCGCACATCCCCGACAGGATATAAAGCCGCAGCAGATGCCATTTGATATTGATGCCTGCCCGCCGTGCGGCCTGTGCGTTGGCACCGATGGCATAGTTGTGCTGGCCGAATTTGGTCTGGCTTAGCAGATAGTGCATGATCAGCACGAATACCGCCGTCACGATGACGATGTAGGGCACACCGTAAATCCTGCCGTTGCCAAGGGCGGCGAAGGCTTCATTCTTTACCGGAACCGTGGTGCCGCCGGCCAGCAGAAATGCCACGCCACGCGCGACGCCGAACATGCCCAAGGTGCCGATGAAGGGCGGCACTTTCAACAGCGCCACCAGCAGGCCATTGATGAATCCGGGAATAGCGGCAACTGCGATGGCCACGGCCGATCCGATCAGCACGGCGGGAAAGAACCCAACTCCCGGCGTCAGCCAGTTGATCACATGCGCCGCAACGACCGCGGCCAACCCCATGATGAACCCCAGCGACAGGTCAATCCCGCCCGAGATGATGACAAAGGTCTGCCCGGTTGCCAGCAGCAACGGGGCCACCGCGAACACGGCAATCGACTGGATGTTGAACGGATTGAACAGGAATGTGCCGCCAAAACTGATGCGCGACCAGATCTCGAATGCAAGGATCAGAAAGGCCAGAAACAGCCAGGCGCGCAGGTCTGCGATGCGCTGCACGGTGGTGCGCGCCTTGTCTGCGTGGTCGGCTTGCGGGGCCACATGGGGCGAGGCTGCGGGGGGCGATGTCATGAGTATTTCCTAAACCTGGGCAGGCATGTGGCACCTGCGCAAGGGCAAGCGGCCCAAGCGCAGGGCCGACTTGGTCGAGAAAACAGGGGGAGGCGCGCGCCTTCCCCTGAAACGAACCGATCACTCGGCGTAGATGTATTTCGCGACGTCGGGATCAGCGATGTTGGACTTGTCCATGATGGTAAATCCCGTGCCGATGCTGACGGGAATCGAGTTTCCGGTCAGGTGCGCATAGGCCGACACAACACCGAAATAGCCGATCTCTGCCGGATGCTGGGCGATCGCCACATCGACAAGGCCAGTGTTGATGTTATCAACAATCGAGCTGGGTGCATCAAAGGCGACGACCTTGATCGCGCCGGTCTGGCCTGCCTGCTGCACGCCCGTGCCTGCCCCCAAAGCCGAAAACAGGTTGGCCCCGAACACGCCCTTCAGATCTGCATCACGCGCAAAAACGCCTTGCAGTTGCGAAGCCGCCTTGTTGGCGTCATTGTCATTGAACTGGGTTTCCAGAACGGTGACTTTGGGAAAGTTTTCGGCCATTTCAGCCTTGAACCCGGCTTCACGTTGATCTGTGGTCGAAATGCCCGGCTTCACGTTGGATACGAACACCTTGCCTTCACCGCCGATTGCATTGGCCAGCGCGCGCGCAGCCATGCGGCCACCCAGAACGTTGTCCGACGCAATATAGGCCAGCGGGAAATCGGCATCGCCTGCGCCGGTCTGGTAGATGCCGGTGCCGATGAAGGTATCAACCGTGATCACGGCGATGCCGGCGTCATGTGCCTTGCGCAGCGGCTCGATCAGCTGGGTGGTATCCGTCGGCGCGATCAGGATAGCATCGGGCGCACGGGCAATGACCGCGTCCAGAACCGGAACCTGCGTTACGGGATTGAAGTCGGGTGCGCCTTGAAACACCAGTTCCACGCCAAGCGCGTCGGCCGCAGCCTGAGCGCCCTTTCGCATGGTGATGTAGAACGCATCAGTCGTCAGACCGGGGACCAGTGCAATGGTGAGTTTGTCTTGGGCAACAGCAGCGGATGACAGCGAAAAGCTGACCGCCAGTGCGGAAACCGCGCCCAGAAAGCCACGACGTTTCATATTCAATTCCTCCCTGAATACCCGGCAGCGTTGCAACCCGAAGAGCTGGCCGGATGTTTTTTCTTTCACCTCGGGTACTTTTGGTAAGGACGATAACACGTCGAAGGACACGTTTCGTCAAGAGAAATATTTTGCTGCAACGATTTTCTTGTGCTTGGCGCGCCGGGGTCGACTCAGGCCAGCGCATCCAGAACGGCTTCGGCTGTCCGTGTATCGGTGATCAATGTGGTCACAAGCCCGGCGCGGGCTGCACCGATGATAGAGGCAACCTTTTCGTCACCGACAGCTACGCCGATCACAAGCGGCGTTGCGCGCAACTGTTCGCAGGAGACCGCAATCATGCGACCCTCGCCATGCCAGTCGATCACCTGACCCGTGCTGTCAAAATAGTGCCGCACGACATCGCCCGCAGCATTGGCCAACACAGGATCGGGGTTTGAAGCGTCACCCGAATAGGGGCGCTCCAGTCCGTAGGGCATACCGATCCCCACAACGGCGGCATCAAGACGATCCCACAACGCGACCGAGTCCTGCACGGACGAATCGCCCAGAAAGAAATCCAGCGCCTCGGCGGTCGGAAGATAGGGCGCGTGAATGAAGTAGGGTGTGCCACCCGTCACTTCGGCGGCGCGGCGCGAGAATTCGTTGCTTTGAAAATGCTGGGCATGTTGCTGCATCCCCCCGGTTGACGGCACAACCGCCACACCGGGCATCGACGGTAACCCGGCGTCGATGATGGCAGAAACCGTGCGCCCCCACCCCACCATAAGCACCGATCCCGTGCCAAGGTTCTGGTCCTGCAACACGCGCGACAGTGGGGCGGCAAGTGCGGCCAGAATCCCGGTCGCCGGGGCATCCACCGCAATGACCTTTTGCAATCCAAGCTTTTTCGCCAGCTGCGCGCCCAGTTCGTCGGGCGCAAAGATATCGCGCACCTCGATGCGCACGATGCCCTCTGCCCGCGCCTTTTGAAGCAAGCGCGAAATCGTCGCCGTCGACAGCCCAAGCTGCTTGGCGATCTGAACCTGGCTCATGTCGCCTTCATAGTGCAGCTTTGCCACAGTGTGCAGCATTGCTCGGCTTTCACCGATAATGGTTCCGCTTGAGACTGACAGGGTTGCAATTCCTTTCTGCAAGGCGTTACAAGACATGGCGCAGTTCACCTTATCCTGCAAGAACCACAATCAGGCAACCGGCAAGTCACCTTCGGCCAGCATGTTGCCAAAAATGAACAGGAGCTTCTTGATGTCGGCTATGACCACCGCAGAACGGCGCGGATATCAGCAGATTTGTGGCGATGACGGGGCGATGATGGTCATCGCCTGTGATCAGCGCGGCGGGATGCGGACGCTGCTGGCAACCACCGCCGAAGAGCAGGCCAGTATCAGTAATGCCACGCTTGGCCTTACCAAGATGGACATCTCGGCCCACCTTGCGCGGGTAGCGGGCTGTGTTCTGGTTGACCCGATTTGTGCGGTGCCGGGTCTGGTGGATGACGGAGTGTTGCACCGGTCAACCGGCTTGTTGATCGGGCTGGATGCTTCGGGGTTTGACCTGACCCCGGAAGGCTACCGCATTTCCAACATGGTCGAGGGAATCACCGCCCGCCGGGTGCGCGAACTGGGCGGCACCGGCGCAAAGATCATGATCTATCTGCGGTCCGACCTTCCTGCCGCAAACACCGTGAACATGGCTACGCTGGATCGGGTGATTGCCGAATTTGCTGCCGAAGACCTGTTGCTGGTCGTTGAATTCCTTACCTACGCCCTGCCGGACTAAGCGCCCGAGGCCTATGCCGCCAAGATCCCCTCGCTGATCGAAGGCGGATCGAAGCTTTGCCTTGACGCCGGATCAAAGGTTCTGAAAATCCCCTATCCGGGAACCGCTCAGGCTTGTGCGAACATCACCGCCATGTGTGGTGATGTGCCTTGGGCGGTGTTGTCCGCAGGGGTGGATCATGCAACCTTTCTTGGGCAGGTGGAAACGTCGACGGCCAACGGGGCATCGGGCGTGATTGCCGGGCGTTCGCTCTGGAAGGATTGCATCTCGTTGGATCGCAGCGTCACAAGGCAGCGGCTGGAAACCATCGCCGTGCCCCGATTGCGGGAAATTCAGGCGGTGATCGCCCGGCATTTCAGGGCCTGACACCGTGGCATCGGCCATTGGCATCGACATCGGGGGCACCCGCCTGCG
This sequence comes from Rhodobacterales bacterium, assembly GCA_041737515.1. GTDB lineage: Bacteria > Pseudomonadota > Alphaproteobacteria > Rhodobacterales > Rhodobacteraceae > JBBQZP01. Next base: position 13,370 of record JBGSRQ010000168.1, read on the forward strand.
CGCCGCCCGCGTGACAGGCGGTGTGATCGAGGCCCGTGCCGTGGCAGACAGTTCGCGCGACCCGGCCATCGTGATGGCAAGAACTCTGGACCTGATCGCACAGGTGCGCAACGCTGCAGTTTGCGCCCTTGGGATCGGCGTTCCGGGGCAGGTTCACGCGACCACCCGTGATGTGCTGTCGGGGGGCTATGTTGACCTTTCGGGATTTGCCTTCGCCTCAGAGGTTGAAGCCGCCACCGGATTGCCCGTCATCATCGAGAATGACGCCGCCATGGCGTTGCTGGGCGAGGCGGCGTTCGGGGCGGCCAAAGGGCACGGCAACGTGGTGATGCTGACCATCGGCACCGGCATCGGGGGCGCCATTCTGGAACAGGGGCGTTTGTTGCGGGGGCGTGGGGCTGCGGGGCAACTGGGGCATATCTGCATTGATCAGAACGGCCGCGCCTGTGTGTGCGGCAAAACCGGCTGTGTGGAAACCGTCAGTTCCGGCACTGCCTTTGGCATCCATCTGGCCGAGGCCGGCCTGCCCGCGACAACCCGCGCCCAGGACCTTCTGATCCACGATGACGCGGTGGCGCGCGCCGTGATCCACGCATGGGCCAGCCCGCTGCGCGCAGCGGTTGAGACATTGATCGCAACCTGCAATCCCGATTGCGTCGTGATTGGCGGTGGTGCCGGGGAAGCGGCGGTTCTTGCGCTGAACCATGTTCCTGCGGGCCGGTCGTGGTTTGCGGCCCCGGTGATCGGCGCGGGGCTTGGTGACGATGCGGGAGTGATTGGTGCTGCAAGTGCCGCCATGCAGAACCGACCGCGCAAACGGGCGGTTCTGGTCAACGGAGTTCCGGCTTCGGGCAAATCTGCGGTGGCGCTGGCACTGTCGAGGGCGATGGGCTGGCCGGTGCTGACCCTCGATACCATCAAGAACCCGTTCCTTGCGATCCTGCCCCCCGGCGACCGCCTGTTCAACCGCACGCTTGGCCGTGCCAGCTATGCCGCGATATTCGACCTGATCGCGGACGCCCCGCAGAACAGCACGTTCATCATTGACGCATGGTTCGGCTTTCAACCGCTTGATGCCCTGACGGATCACATTGCCCGCGCAGGCCTGACCGATCTGGCCGAGGTGTGGTGCCATGCTCCCCCCGAAACGGTGGGCGCTCGCTATGCGGCAAGACTGGGTGCGCGGCCCGCTGGCCACCCCGGTGCAGACTATGTTCCCGAATTGATAGAGCTTGCCGGACGCGCAGCCCCCACCGGTCTGGCTCCCCGGTTTGACGTGGAAACCATTGCGCCCCTTGACTTGGCGGCCCTGACAAGCTGGTTGAACGCCCTGCGCTGATGAAGTTGGGCCGGCGTTGACAAGAGTTCAGCGACTTGGGCGTTCGGCACCGCTTCCGAAGAGTTACATCCTGCGTGAACCGGATAAAGGGACTTGAATCGCAAAAACCGGTTCAGGTTTTCGCCAATGTGCCGATGAAGCGCGCGAACAATTCCCCTTGGGAACTGATCCCCAGCTTTGCATAGATATTGCGCCGGTGAATCCGCACCGTCCCTGATGAAATTCCAAGGATCTGCCGGATCGCTTCGGCGGAATGTCCTTTCAGCGTGTGCTCCACCACTTCGCGTTCACGCGGGGTCAGTTGCCCTTCCCCGAACCGCTGGAACGACCGCTGGATTTTCTTGTCAAATGTCCCGGCATCACCGATGCCCGTGGCGTCGAACTGACGCGCAAGATCGGACCAATGCCGCATGCACGCTGCCTCGACAATCGGCCATGCGCCTTGAATGGTCGCGAACTCTTTGGCCGAGAATGCCTTTTTCGCCCGCATCAGCGACACGACAACAACAGTGCCGCGCCCGGTTGCCACACAAAAGCCGATCTCTTCGGCAAGCCCGGTCTGGACATAGTAGTTGCGAAAATACTCGCCCTGATAAAACCGGTCGGGGGCGATGTCGCGCAGGCGGAAAAGCCCCGGAACGACGGGGCCGGTCGCCATAAGATAGAACGGGTCAAGCAGATAGGGGCCCGCCTGATAATCGGTCACAAAGACCGCCCGTTTGCTGGCCGGAAAATCGTCGAACAGATCAAGCGGACGCGCGGCGTCGCGGTAGCCGAAAATCACGGTGAAGTCGTAAGGTGCCAGCGTGCGCAGGAAATTCGCCATTCTGCCGGGAAAGGCAGGCGACCCGACCGCCGCGATCATCTGACCGATTTTTTCGAACTTCAGCTCTATGCTCACATTACCGGCTTTTCGCGAAACTATGCGTTTTGTGGTATATACTCACAATAGGTGACTCGCTAGGCTTTCCATATTCAAAGGCATAGGGAAAGGGGCTTGCAGCGTGACGACAGATGCAATCCCTCCCATCGCGGAACTTCGTGGCGCGACCAAGAGGTTTGGCCCGGTCGTGGCAGCGCAGGAGTTGAACCTGTCAATCCGGGCCGGCGAGTTCCTGTCTTTTCTGGGACCCTCGGGGTGCGGCAAGACAACAGCGCTGCGAATGCTCGCCGGCTTTGACAAGCCGACATCAGGCGAAATCTGGATTGATGGTCAGCAGGTCAATGAAATCCCGGCGCACCGGCGCCCGGTGAACATGGTGTTTCAGCACTATGCGCTGTTTCCGCATCTGACCGTGGCCGAAAACATCGCCTACGGTTTGCGCCAGCGCCGGCCCCGACCCCCTGCACCACAGATCGAGGCC
>JBGSRQ010000188.1:0-4693 GCA_041737515.1 Rhodobacterales bacterium
GATGGCCGACCGTGCGTCAACCGCACGCCCCGTCGCCCCCGATCTGCGGCTGGCCCAGCGCGACCCCTACGGTCTTCGTTACACCGCACTGACCTTGCTGGTCATTTCGCTGCTGTTCGGATCAATATGGCGGGTTGCCTCGGTTGGCGGTCTTGTTCCGGGCAGCGCGCAGGCGATGGCGAACGGCCCGGCCTGGGAAGGCTGGGCGCAGCCGCCGGCCTATACCGGCAAGCCTGCGATCTATCTGAACGACATCGACGCAGGCCCGCTTGCCCTGCCCATCGGCACCCGGATTCAGGTTCGGATGTATGGTGAGGTTGGCGATCTGACCCTGTCGGAAACCGTGTCGGGCAGGCTCGATCCGCCCCCGGCATCAGAGTCGGCACAGGATTTCGAAGTGCGTCAGAACGGCACCATCGAAATCGCCGGAACAGCAGGCCGCAAATGGGACATCACCGCCTTGCCCGACAAGGCCCCCACGATCTTGTCGGATGGCAAGATCACCCGCGAAAAAGATGGCAGCATGAACTTGCCCTTTACCGCTACCGATGATTACGGCGTCACCGGCGGCACCGCGACGATTGCGGTCGACATGGCCGCCATTGACCGCCGCTATGGCCTTGGTCTCGATCCCGAGCCCCGCGATCCCCTGGTGTTCGACCTGCCCCTGCCGATCAGCGGCAACCGCGCCCAGATCGCCGAAAGTCTTATCGAGGATATATCGAAGCACCCCTATTCGAACCTGCCCGTGACCATTTCACTTGCGGCAAGCGATGCCGCCGGACAGCAGGGTCTGGGCGAGGTTTTGCACGTTGTGCTGCCCGGCAAACGCTTTTTCGACCCGCTGGCCGCCAGCCTGATCGAGATGCGCCGCGATATCCTGTGGTCGCGCCTGAATGCCGCGCGCTCGGTTCAGATCCTCAAGGCGGTGACCCACCGCCCCGACGATCTGGTGCGCGACAAGGGCGCGTATCTGCGGCTGCGCGTGGTTCTCAAACGCCTTGATCTGCAATCCGCCACCCTGCCCCCCGAGGCGCGCGACGAGATTGCCGAAGAGCTCTGGAACATTGCGCTGATCATGGAAACCGGCGATCTGGATTCCGCACGCGAACGGCTGAAGCGCGCGCAGGACCAACTGGATGAGGCGATCCGAAATGGTGCCGATCAGGCAGAACTCGACCGTCTGATGCAGGAGTTGCGCGACGCAACCGATGCCTACATGCAGATGCTGGCCGATGAGGCGGCGCGCAACCCTGACAGCCAGTCTGCGCAAAACCAGCAGACAATGAACATGACCGGCAACCAGATTCAGGAAATGATGGATGAGCTGCAAAAGCTGATCGAAGAAGGCAAGACGGCCGAGGCGGCCCAGCTTGCCGAAACCCTGCGCCAGTTGATGGAAAACATGAAGATCGCCGAAGGTGGTGGTGGTGGCGGCGGCGGGCCACAGATGCCGGGGCAAAAGGGAATGCAGGATCTGCAGCAGACCCTTCGCGATCAGCAGGGACTGTCGGATGACAGCTTCAGCGAGTTGCAGAACAGCCCGCAGAATGGCCAGCAGCAGGGTCAACAACCCGGCCAGCAAGGCCAGCAACCGGGTCAGGGCGAACAGCCCGGCCAGGGGCAACAACCGGGCAAGCAGGGCCAGGGCCAGAATGGCCAGCAGCCGGGTCAGGATCAGAACGGCCAGGGCCAACAAGGGCAGAACGGCCAAAATCAGGATGGTCAGGGCCAGAATGGGCAAGCTCAGAATGGTCAGGGCTCCAACAATCAGAACGGCACCGGCGGGCAGTCGCTTGCCCAGCGCCAGCAGTCCCTGCGCGATCGTCTGAATGCCCTGCGCAACGGTCAGCTTCCCGGCGATGGCAGCGAACAGGGCCAGAACGGACGCAGCGCGATTGATGATGCGGGCCGCGCGATTGACCTCGCCGAGCGCGCGCTGCGCGACGGCGATCTGTCGGGCGCGCTGGATAAACAGGCCGAGGCGATGGAGGGCATGCGACAGGCACTGCGCGATCTGGGCAAGGCGATGGCGCAGGAACAGCGTCAGAACGGTCAGTCCTCCGAGGGCCAGCAGTTCGGCCAGAACGGCGACCCCAATGGCAGCCGTGATCCACTGGGCCGCGAGCAGGGTCAGTATGACAGCGGCTCGGCCATCACCGGCAGCCGCAACGGGATTCCCGATCAGCAGAACATCTACCGCCGCGCACAAAACCTGCTTGAGGAAATCCGGCGGCGGTCCGCTGAACAGAACCGCCCGGAGTCTGAACGCGACTATTTGCGTCGTCTGCTCGATCTGTTCTGATCGGCGCGGGTGCGGCCGTCAGGTCAGACGACCTTGTTCATTTTCAGTTTGACGGGGCTGGTGCCGTTGAATCGTCCGTTCCGGTTTGCGGTGCAGCCGGCGAGTCTGTCGCAGCCGGTTCCGTCGCCGGAGCGATGCCGGGGGCGGGCGCGGTGTCGGATGCAGGGGCCGGATCGGATGCAGGGGCCGGATCGGCCGAAGGTGTCAAACCCTTGTTTGCCAGATCGGACAGTTGTTTCACCGCCCCGTCCAGCCAGACCCTCGCCTTGTCGACCGATGCCACATATCCGGCCAGCGCCGGCGCCGCCGCAGGAAATTGCAGCGACAATTTCGGGGCCATGACATAGGCCGTCACGCCGACTGCCGCAACCACCACCATCAACAGGAACCCGCTGCGAAAGCCAGAACGGCGTCCGTCAAGCGGCGGCAGGGAATCAACGAATTTATCAGCCTCTTCTGACGCGCGTTCATTACTGGCGCGCAGGGTGGAGTTGATCTCTTCGATATCGGGCAGCAATTCGCGTCCTTTGGACGGCCGCGACGGCTCGGCCGACAGGTCTTCGTATTGTCGGACCACCGGCGCGGGTGGCGGGGGCGGCGTGCCCATATCCAGCGCCATGTCGGTCTGTGTTTCGATCACCGGGGTTGCATCCCCGCGGAAGGCCTGCTCGCGCTCCGCCTCTTCGCGCAGAACCGCCAGAACCGATTCATCCAGAGATCGGCGCTGCAGCGGGGCCGGGCCGTCAAACACGGGCGGCTCGCCGTCGCCCTCGTCGTCGTAGTCCGATGGGGTGACCGGCGCAGGTTGGCGGGGCGCGGGCATGACATCGGGTTCCGCTTCAGGCTTTGCCATTGCAGCAGCGACTGCACCCTCTGGCCCATCCGGCCGGGTCATATCCGGTTGAGGCATATCCGGTTGGGGCATATCCGGCAGGGGCATATCGTCGGGCGCATCAAAAAGTGCAGCCTCGGCATCGTCCGCCGCTTCGGCCTCGGGGTGCTTCTGAAACCAACCGTGTCCGCAGTTGGAACACTGCACATCCCGCCCGGCAGCAGGAATTGCATCGTCCCCAACTTCGTACTGCGCATCACAATTCGGGCAAATAAGCCGCATGCGTCCCGTCCCTGCCTGTTCCGGCGTATTGATTGCTTTTGGTTGTAGCAACGATCATTAACATATCCAACCCTTTGTGCCATGTCATGCAACACGCGCGATTGAATCCCACGCAAGCCTGCGTAATGGTGCGCAAGCAACGCTTTTGGGCGGATAAGGGAGTGTTCGGAACGTGATTGCCTTCGAAAATGTCGCCTATGGCTATGGTGGAAGCGGCGGCGGGGGCGAACTTTTGTCCGAGATATCACTTCGCCTGTCGCCCGGATCGTTTCACTTTCTGACCGGGCCTTCCGGCGCGGGCAAATCGACCTTTCTCAAGCTGTGCTATGCTGAATTGCTGCCAACCGCCGGCCGCATTTCGATCTTTGACCGTGAAGTGCGCAGTCTGGGTCGCGATGATGTGGCCAACACCCGCCGCCGGATCGGCGTTGTGCATCAGGATTGTCAGTTTCTGGACCATCTGCCGCTGGCCACCAACGTGACCCTGCCGCTGACCGCCGCGGGGCGCGGCTCCGAGGCGCAGGATCTGACCGATCTTCTGACCTGGGTCGGTCTTGCCAATCTGGCCGACGCCCTGCCGCCGCAGCTTTCCGGGGGTGAACGACAGCGCGCTGCCGTGGCGCGGGCCGTGATCACCTCGCCCGATGTCATTCTGGCCGATGAACCGACGGGCAATCTGGATTGGGAAATGTCTTTGCGTCTGCTGACCCTGCTGGTCGAGTTGAACCGGATGGGCAAGACCATCCTTGTTGCCACCCACGATCTGAACCTGATCCGCACCGCCAAGGCACAGATTGCCGCCCGCGTGCTGCGCATCAAGGACCGCCGCATTCAGCTTGCCGGGGCCGATCTGTGATCCGCGTGTTTCTCAACGACCTGATGCGCGGCGAATCCGCATCCGACCGCGTGGTGCCCCCTACCGGGCATACTGCATGGCTGACCGCATTCACGGCGGGAGCAATGACATTTCTGGCGGTGTTCGCGCTGGCTCTGTCGCTAGCGGCGGGAAAGCTGGCGGACCGGTGGTCGGATGCCCTGGCGCGCACCGGAACGATCCGGGTGTCGGCCCCCGCCGATCAGATCGACGTGCAGACCCGCGCGGTGCTGGACGTTCTGGCCACAACTCCCGGCATCGCCACATCACGCGCCCTGGGCGATGAAGAACAAAAGGCTCTGCTTGCGCCGTGGTTCGGCCCCGATCTTCCGGTTGACAGCCTGCCCTTGCCGCGCCTGATCGACCTGACCGAAGATGCGGCGGGCTATGATGCCGAGGG
>JBGSRQ010000215.1:0-2193 GCA_041737515.1 Rhodobacterales bacterium
TCGGCGGCCACCGGCACGGCCGTCCAGCCTGCGGTGCGACGCGGTTTGGGGCCAGTGGTTTCAACCGGTTCATCCAGCGTCACGATCAGCACATACTGCGGATCGTTCGCCGGAAACACGCTGGCAAAGGTGTTCACCACCTTGTCCTTGATATAGCCGCGCCCGTTGCGACGAGGCTTTTCCGCCGTGCCGGTCTTGCCACCCACCGCATAGCCCGGCACATCACCCAGGCTTGCCGTGCCCTTGGTGACCACATTGCGCAACATGCCGACGGCTTGCGTGGCAACCGTCTGGCTGATCACCCGGGTGCCGGGCGCGTGCGGCGCGTTGTGCAGAAGGGTCGGTTTCACGGTAATCCCGCCATTCGCGATCGTGGCGTAACCGGCCGCCAGATGCAGTGGGCTGGCCGCCACGCCGTGCCCGTAAGAGGCCGTTATCGTTACAATGTCAGGCCAGCGCTTCGGGATGATCGGCTTCGCCCCCGGCGCTTCGATCAGCTCAACCGGGGTCGCATCGAACATCCCCAGCGATTTCAGAAACGCCTGCTGCCGCAACCCGCCGATCATCAGCGCAACATGCGCGGTGCCCACATTCGACGATTTGGTGATGATGTCGGTGACCGAAAGCTTCGGGCCATAGTTGTGCCCCTCGAATTCGTTGATCTTGAACTTGCCCCAATACATCGGCGCGTTGGCATCAACCAGCGTTTCGGGGTTGACGAGGCCCAGCTCCAACGCCTGAGCGATGGCAAATATCTTGAAGGTGGAGCCAAGCTCGTACACCCCCTGCACCGCGCGGTTGAACAAGGGGCTGTCGCCCGGATCACCGGTCAACAACGGTTGCGGGCGGTCGTTCGGGTCAAAGTCGGGCAGCGACGCAAGGGCGAGTATTTCGCCCGTTTTCACATCCATGAGAACAGCCGCTGCACCTTTGGCGTTCATCATGGTCATGCCGGCAGACAAGACTTCCTCGACCGCCGCCTGAACGGTCAGATCAATCGACAGGGCAAGGGGCTGGTCGCCCTGCGCGGGATCACGCAGGCGCGCGTCCATCGCCTTTTCAATACCGGCGGTGCCGATAACCTCGGCTGAATTCACGCCCTCGGCACCAAAGCTGGCACCGCCCAGAATATGCGCGGCCAGCTTGCCATTGGGATAAAGGCGCATCTCGCGCGGGCCAAAATACAGCCCCGGATCGCCGATTTCATGCACCGCCTGCAACTGTTCGGGCGAAAGCACCTTTTTCACCCACAGAAAACTGCGCCCATCCGTGAAGCGGCGTTCCAGCACATCGGCGTTCAGATCGGGAAAGATCTTGGCAAGTTTTGCCGCCGTGCCCTTGGGGTCCACCATGTCACGGGGCTGGGCGTAAAGCGCATGGGTCAGCATGTTGGTGGCCAGCACGCGGCCATTGCGGTCCGTGATATCGGCACGCTGCGCAAGGATCTGCGCGCCCGAGGCGGCGATCTTGGGTTCTTCGGGCTGGCTGGCCGACAAGATGCCCATCCGTGCGCCGATCAGGGCAAAGGCCGCAAAAAACACGACCCCCATGAACAGCAGCCGCCCCTCGGCACGCGAGCGCGCGCGATCCTGAATCGCTTCGTGGCGCAGACGCAGGTTTTCACGCTCGATCACATCGGGGTTTTCGCCTGCAGCACGGGCCTGCAGGATGCGCGCAAGAGGGCGAAGCGGGGTGCGGGTCATGGGAAGGCCTCTTCACGGGTGCCGATCACATCGACGGGGCTGGTGATTTTGGGCAGATCGGCAGTCGGATAGGCAACCTGCCCGATCTGGCCGAATTGCCCCGGTTCCAGTGGCAAAAGCCCCAGCCGGTCAAAATTCGCATCCGCCAGTTCACGCAGGCGGTCGGGCCGGTTCAGATAGGCCCATTCCGCGCGCTGCACCGCCAGTGCCTCGCGCAGGTCTGCGATTTCGTCCTGCAGGCGGCTGACATCCTTAAGCGCCTCCTGGGTCGCGTAATTCTCGCGGTAGGCCCAGAAGGCAAGGCCCATGACAGCAACAGCGGCGACGATAAAGATGACCGGGCGCATCAGCGACGTCCTTTCGTGTGATACTGGGTCTTTTGAAACTGGGGCACGCCCAGGGTGGCAGGCTCGACGCGGCCCGCAGGTGCATCGGTGCGACGGGCCACCCGCAGTTTGGCGGACCGGGCGCGGGGGTTTTCAGCCAGTTC
>JBGSRQ010000248.1:0-1548 GCA_041737515.1 Rhodobacterales bacterium
CCGCGCCTGCGAGGCGGCGATTGCAGAGATGGAACGCGCCGCGCGCGCAGGCGTGCCCGGCGGCGAGATGTCGGAAGATGATATCTGGGCGGTGCTGCACGCCGAAAACATCCGTCGCGGCGGTGAATGGATCGAGACGCGGCTTCTGGCATCAGGCCCGCGCACGAATCCGTGGTTTCAGGAATGTGGCCCGCGCATCGTTCAGAACAACGAGATTGTGGCGTTTGATACTGATCTTGTCGGATCCTATGGTATGTGTATCGACATCAGCCGGACGTGGTGGATTGGCGACGAAAAACCCCGCCCCGACATGATTGAAACCATGAAGATTGCCCGCGAACATATTGATCACAATATGCAAATGCTCAAGCCCAGCGTGATGCTGGCGGACCTTTCGCGCGGCTGTCACCGACTGCCCGACCATATGCAGAAACTGAAATACGGCTGCATGATGCATGGCGTGGGGCTTTGCGATGAATGGCCGCTGGTTGCATACCCCGACCAGTTGATCGAAGGTGCGTTTGATTACCCTATCGAGGCGGGGATGGTTTTGTGCGTGGAAGTGCTGGCCTCGCCCGAGGACGGCGACTTCTCGATCAAGCTGGAGGAACAGGTGCTGATCACAGAAACAGGGTTTGAGAACCTGACGAAATACCCGTTCGATGCCGCCCTGATGGGGCAAGCCTGATGCGGGTTGTGCGCGCCTTTTTGCTGACCGGGCCGCTGTTGCTGGCCGCCTGCGCCGGCAAGCCGAACAATTTCGTGGCCGCCCCGACCCGTCTTGCCGGGCCTGACAATCCTGCGCAAAAGATCTGTGCGGATCAGGGCGGGCAGCTTGAAATCCGGTCGGAACAGGCCGGAGAGGCCGGCTATTGCCGCCTGCCCGACGGGTCGGTGATCGAGGAATGGAAACTTTACAAGGACAATTCTGCGATCTGACCCTGCGGTTTTGCGCCGAAGTTGCTTTTGAGTATTTTTGCAAAGATGAAGTCCACGGGCCGCGTGCCTTGCGTGCGAGGGCTGTGCGGTTTAAGCGGATCACGCCCGCAACCCGCCCGAAAGGCCTGCCATGATCCCCCGTTATTCCCGCCCCGACATGGTGGCCCTGTGGTCGCCCGAAACAAAGTTCCGCATCTGGTTCGAGATCGAGGCGCATGCCTGCGACGCGCAAGCCGCCATTGGGGTCATTCCGAAGGCCAATGCCGAAGCCGTCTGGCGGGCCAGGGATGTGACCTTTGACGTGGCGCGGATTGACGAGATCGAGGCCGTGACCAAGCACGATGTCATCGCCTTTCTGACCCATCTGGCCGAACATATCGGCGCGGATGACGCGCGTTTCGTGCATCAGGGGATGACGAGTTCGGATGTTCTGGACACCACACTGAACGTGCAGCTTGTTCGGGCGAGCGATCTTTTGCTGGTGGGGATGGACCGGGTTCTGGCCGCGCTGAAAGCCCGCGCCATGGAACACAAGGAAAGCGTGCGCATCGGGCGCAGCCACGGCATCCATGCCGAACCCACCACGATGGGCCTGACCTTCGCGCGCTT
>JBGSRQ010000279.1:0-10107 GCA_041737515.1 Rhodobacterales bacterium
CAGCGCGCATGGGAGGTTCTGGTGACAACGGGGCGCGGACTGGCCGAATGGCAGGCCGATACCGGCGCGCCGCTTCTGCCGCTGTCCAATGCGCAGACCGTGCTGATCGACGCTGACCCCGATTGGCTGGGCAACCGCATCGACCATCGGTTTGACCAAATGATCGCACAAGGCGCGCTGGACGAAGTGCGGACCGAACTGCCGTTCTGGGACCCTGCCCGCCCGTCCTCGCGCGCCATCGGTGCGCCGGAACTGGTGGCGCATCTGCGCGGCGAACTCACGCTGGATCAGGCGATAAGTGCCGCCCGCACCGCCTCGCGCCAATATGCCAAGCGTCAGCGCACATGGTTTCGCAAGCGCATGGCTGGCTGGCAGCGCTGGGTGCGGCCCAATGTGGCGATCTAGGCGGCGAACTGGACGCAAAGCTGGGCGGTGCCCCGCGCACGCTGCGTCACAATCGGGCAGGTTTCCGCCCTGGCAGCAAAATCGGCAGGCGGTTTTGCGATTTCCCTTGGGCATGACCAGCGCGGCGGCTTATCCTGAGCGAACATTGCAACTCGCATCCTTCATCATGAGTCGACATGCCTGACACCGTGTCCCCGTCCCAACTGCGCCTTGTCGCCGTACCCCGCCTTGCGGCAGGCGGGCGCTGGCGGGTAGAGGCAATGCGGTCCATATCCGAACCCATGTTCTTGTGGTTCACCAAGGGTCAGGGCCGCATCACGATAGCGGGTGTGACGCGCGGCTATACTGCCAACAATGCAATCTTCATTCCGGCGGGGGTCATGCACGGCTTTGACGTTGGCCCGCAGGTCTTCGGCACCGCTGTATTCTTTGGCCGTGGCAGCAGTGTTGTCTTGCCCGAAGTGCCGCAACACCTGCGCATCCGCGAGGTGCATCTGCAGCAGGAACTGAACGTGACGCTGGACAACATCCTGCGCGAGATGGACGCCGATACCCCTGCCCATGACCGCGCGACCCAGCACCATGTCGGCCTGCTCAGCGTCTGGCTGGAGCGGCAGATCGTCCGCGCCGCGGCCGAAACCAAGCGCCCCGACGCCACGCGCAGGCTGGTCGCGCGCTATACCGCGCTGTTGGAGCGGGAGTTCCGGTCGGGCATGGGGGTTGCGGAATTTGCGGCGGCTCTGGGGGTTACGCCCACGCATCTGACGCGGTGCTGCAATCAGGCCTGCGGCCGGCCTGCCTCGGCGTTGCTGCACGACCGGCTGATCTTCGAGGCGCGCAAGCTGTTGTCCGAAACCGACATGCCAGTGGGGCGGATTGCCGACAGCCTTGGCTTTACCTCGCCTGCCTATTTCACCCGCGCATTCCAGCATCAGGTCGGCCAATCACCCTCGGCGTTCCGCCGCGCGCCCTAGACGGATTGCTGCATCTGCAACACTCATCGTATTTCCACTATAGCGGAAATTCCGGCCAGCCGGGCAGCAGCGCGTGTCGCAAATGTTCTGCGAACCACGCCTAAATGTCGCAAACAAGCGCGGCGATGCCGAAACGAGGCGTTGACGCATCGGCAAAAAAGATGCGCAATGTCAAAGCATGCTCGATCCTGCCGCTGCCGGTCGCCTGTTGCGGTGCGGCATCCGCCGGGGTCGAAAGACATGCAACAAAACAAGCGACCTGCTGGGAGACTGATATGATCCATTCGAACCCTACTGCCGCCAAGGTGCATCCTGCGGCGCAGCGTTACGCACATGAAGTCGCCGCAGGCACGATGAGCCGCCGCGAATTCCTGACCCGGTCCACCGCCCTTGGTCTTTCGGCGACAGCCGCTTATGGCCTGATCGGCATGGCAACCCCGGTTCAAGCTCAGGAAACTCCCGTCATGGGCGGCACCCTGCGCACCGAGATGGAGACAAAGGCGCTGAAAGACCCGCGCACTGCCGACTGGAGCCAGATCGCCGATTTTACACGCGGCTGGCTGGAATACATGGTGGAATACAACAACGACGGCACGATCCGCGGCATGCTGCTGGAAAGCTGGACCACGAACGACAATGCCACCGAATACACGCTGAAGGTCCGTCCGGGCGTGAAGTGGTCGAACGGGGATGATTTCACTGCTGATGACGTCGCCAACAACATCGTGCGTTGGTGCGATGGCAGCGTCGAGGGCAACTCGATGGCGGCGCGCATGGCATCGCTGGTCGATGCAGAAAAGAAATCGGTCCGTGAGGGTGCGGTCACTGTCGTGGACCCGCTGACCGTGAAGCTGACCCTGTCTGAACCCGACATTACCGTGATCGCGGGCATGGCCGATTATCCGGCTGCGGTTGTGCACCAATCCTACGACAACAGCGATCCGTCGGTGAACTGGATCGGCACCGGTCCCTACATGCCCGAAGCCAACGAGATCGGCGTGCAGCAGGTTCTGGCCAAGCGCCCGGAACCGTGGTGGGGCACAGCCGTCTATGGCGGCCCATACCTCGACAAGATCATCTACACCGATTACGGCAGCGATCCGGCGGCCGTCGTTGCCGCCGCCGAAGCCGATGAAATCGACATGACCTATCAGACGGTCGGTGATTTCGTGCAGGTGTTCGATGGCATCGGCTGGAACAAGACCGAGGCGATCACCGCCTCGACCATTGCCGTGCGGTTCAACCAACTGGCCGAAGAATACAAGGATGTCAAAGTCCGCCGTGCCCTTCAGATGGCCGTCGACAACGCCGTGGTGCTGGAGCTTGGCTATGCCGGTCTTGGCACCGAAGCCGAAAATCACCACGTCTGCCCGATCCACCCGGAATATGCCGAACTGCCCAAGATCAAGGCCGATCCTGCCGCAGCCAAGGCAATGCTGGCGGAAACCGCGTTTGCGGATCACGAATTCGAGCTGATCTCGATCGACGATGGCTGGCAGACGGCCACCTGTGACGCGGTGGCAGCGCAGATCCGCGACGCCGGCATCAACATCAAGCGCACGGTTCTGCCGGGTTCGACCTTCTGGAACGACTGGACGAAATATCCGTTCTCCGCGACCGAATGGAACATGCGTCCGCTTGGCGTGCAGATTCTTGCGCTGGCCTATCGCAGTGGCGAGGCCTGGAACGAGGCCGGCTTCAGCAACAAGGAGTTCGACACCCTTCTTGCCGAAGCTCTGGCCCTGCCTGATGCCGACAAGCGCCGCGAAGTGATGGCCAAGATCGAAAAGATCATGCAGGACGAAGGCGTTCTGATCCAGCCCTACTGGCGCTCGCTCTACCGGCACGCCAACGCCAAGGTCAAGGATGCGCCAATGCATGCCACGTTCGAACACCATCACTACAAGTGGTGGATAACGGCCTGATCCCTCTGCACATCCCGGGCGCGCGACATGATCGCGCGCCTACCCCCTCGGACATCCGCTAAGCATCCGAACCCGTAGGCCCGCTTGCCAACGGTCCCGGTCCTTATAACAACGGGAGGCAACGTAACCGCATGGCCCGCTTTCTTCTGAAACGCTTTGCAACGATGTTGCTGACGGCGATGTGTCTTACATTCGTGGTCTTTTATCTGACCAACCTGACGCCCAACCTGAAAAAGGTCGCACAATCCGAAATCGGCACCCGTGTGACCGAGGCCGAAATTGACAGCTGGCTTGCAAAGAACGGCTACAAGCAGCCGGTGTTGCGCCGCTATGGCGAATGGCTGGGTGTCGTGCCGGGTTGGACGCTGGAGACGGACGGCGTGCTGACCGGTCGCTGCGTCACCAAAGGCGCCGACCCCGTCACTGTGCCACAGCGCTGCGGCGTGCTGCAGGGCAACTGGGGCTACTCGACGGTGTTCCGCGACAATGTTTCAACCATCGTGGCCACCCGGCTGGGTCTGACCGGATGGCTGATGCTGTGTGTGATGCTGGTCATGGTGCCCTGCGCCCTTCTGATCGGGGTCTTGTCAGGGATGCGTGAAGGCTCGCGGCTGGACCGCAGCCTGTCGACCCTGTCCATCGCCACCACGGCCACGCCCGAATATGTGTCGGGTGTCTTGTTCATCACGCTCTTTTCGCCCTCTATCACCGGGCTGCGCTGGTTTACCGGCTCGGCGACAACGGCAACCACCGACATCACTTTCTACAACTTCACCTTGCCGGTGATGACCATCGCCCTTTACGGGATCGGCTACATCGCGCGCATGACCCGCGCCTCAATGACCGAGGTGATGACGGCGCAATATATCCGCACCGCCCGCCTGAAAGGTGTGAAGTTCCGCGATGTGGTGGTGCGCCACGCGCTGCGCAACGCGCTGATCGCGCCCTTCACGGTGATCATGCTGCAGTTCCCGTGGCTGTTGAACGGCGTTGTGATTGTGGAGACGCTGTTCAACTACAAGGGCTTCGGCTGGACGCTGGTTCAGGCCGCGGGCAACAATGACATCGAGTTGCTGCTGGGCTGTTCGGTCGTCGCCGTGGTTGTGGTGCTCGTCACGCAGCTTTTGTCCGATGTCGGCTACGCCTTTCTCAATCCCCGCATCCGTCTTTCGTAAAGGAACGCCGCAATGGAAGATCTGGGATGGCTGTCGATCATTGGTGCTATGGCTGCGCGCCTCTTGCCGGTGTGGATCGCCTTGGTGGTGCTGTTTGCCGTGTCCATCAAGTTCAAGCGCAAGCTGGGGCTTTACGGCAAGCTTTATGACAGCCCGATGGCGATGATCGGCTTTGGCATCGTGATGTTCTGGGTGTTCACGGCGGTCTTTGCCGGGCAGATCATCACCCATGACCCACTGGTGCAACTGTCGGGCATGAAGAACGCCTGGCCCGGAACGGTCGTGAAGAATCCCGCCGACGGCGTTTATGCCCATTACCTTCTGGGCGGCGACAATCTGGCCCGCGATGTCTTTTCGCGGATGGTGATGGGGGCGCGGTCGGTGTTATCCATCGCACCCGCTGCCACGACATTCGCCTTCATGGTCGGCATCACCTTGGGCCTGCCTGCGGGCTATATCGGCGGCCGGCTGGATACGGTGCTGTCGTTCATCTCGAACCTTGTGCTTGCGTTCCCGGTGATCCTGCTCTTTTACCTGCTGGTTTCGCCGCAGATTCAGGATACCGGAGCCGAAGTTCAGCTTTTCTGGACCGCATCCCCCTGGCGCGCCTCGATCCCCAATCTGCTGGCGGCAGTGCTGTTCTTCTTTCCGATCGTGTTTTTCGTGGTTCTGTGGAACAGCCGCTATTTCACCAACCCCGCGCGGCGCAACCTCTATGTCGGCATCACGCTGGTCCTTGGCCTCTGGGTCTATTCCGGACTTGCCTTCAACGCCGACCCGCTGGGGGTCTGGTCGATGGAACCCAACCTGCTGAACGTCTTTGTCTCGGTGGTGTTTGTGAACTCACCCACCGTGTTCCGCATCGTGCGCGGCATCGTGATGGACATAAAGTCGCGCGATTACGTCGCCGCCGGCATGACCCGCGGCGAAGGCCCCTGGTACATCATGCTGTGGGAGATTCTGCCAAACGCGCGCGGGCCGCTGATCGTCGATTTCTGCCTGCGCATCGGTTACACCACGATCCTTCTGGGAACGCTCGGCTTCTTTGGCCTTGGTGTGTCACCCGAAAGCCCGGACTGGGGATCGACCATCAACGCAGGCCGCCGCTTCCTGTCCAGCTTCCCCCACCCCGCCGTAGTACCCGCCATCGCACTGATGAGCCTTGTCCTTGGCTTGAATCTTCTGGCCGACGGCTTGCGCGAAGAAAGCCTGAAAGACTGACTTTTTCTGTTCGAAAATATCCCGGGGGTCCGGGGGCAGCGCCCCCGTCCGCCCTCACCAAAAAGCGAGGCCGCCATGTCTGAAGCCACACCTGACTGGGATCCCTCCAAACCGATTTTGGAGATCAGGAACCTCTCGATTTCCTTCTTCACCCGACTGCGCGAAATTCCCGCCGTGATGGACTTTTCCTGCACCGTGATGGCGGGCGAGGCGATGGGGCTGGTGGGCGAATCCGGTTGTGGCAAGTCGACGGTCGCCCTGGCGGTGATGCGCGATCTGGGCAAGAACGGCAAGATCGTCGGCGGTTCGATCATCTTCAAAGGCCGAGATCTGACCAAAATGACCGAGGAAGAACTGCGCCACATCCGCGGTTCCGAAATCGCCATGATCTATCAGGAACCGATGGCCTCGCTGAACCCGGCAATGAAGATCGGCGCGCAACTGGCCGAAGTGCCCATGATCCATCAGGGCATGGCGCAGGCCGATGCGATGAAACTGGCGCGTCAGATCGTGGCCGACGTGCGCCTGCCCGACCCCGACCGCATCCTGCAAGCCTATCCGCACCAGCTTTCGGGCGGCCAGCAGCAGCGTATCGTCATTGCGATGGCCTTGATGTCGAAACCCGCGCTGTTGATCCTTGATGAACCGACCACAGCACTGGATGTAACGGTCGAGGCCGGCATCGTTGATCTGGTAAAGGAGTTGGGCACCAAATACGGCACCTCGATGCTTTTCATCAGCCACAACCTCGGTCTCATTCTTGATACCTGCAACCGCCTGTGTGTGATGTATTCCGGCGAAGCGGTGGAAACCGGCAACGTCGCCGAGGTGTTTGACAAGATGCGCCACCCCTATACGCAGGCGCTTTTCCGGTCGATCCCGCTGCCGGGGGCTGACAAGAACACGCATCCTCTGGTGGCGATTCCGGGCAACTTCCCGCTGCCCCACGAACGCCCCAAGGGCTGCAACTTCGGCCCGCGCTGCGATTATTTCGAAGACGGGCGCTGCAACGCCGGCGATGTGAAGATGGCCGACGTGCCCGAGGGCGACCGCCACCGCGTGCGCTGCGTCAAATCCAGCGAAATCGACTGGAACGCCCCGATCAAGATCGGCAAGACCTTCGAGAAACGACCGATCGGCAAGGTTGTCCTGAAAATGGACGATCTGCGCAAATACTATGAAGTGTCGGGCGGCGGCGTGTTCGGCGGCGGGGCCAGCAAGGTCGTCAAGGCCAATGAAACCCTCAGCTTCGAGGCACATGAGGGCGAAACCCTGGCCATCGTTGGCGAATCGGGTTGTGGCAAATCCACCTTCGCCAAGGTTCTGATGGGGCTTGAGACGGCGACCAGCGGCAAGATCCTGCTGTACGGTCAGGATATTCAGGACACCCCGATCGAGCGGCGCACCACCGAAACGGTGTCGGGCGTGCAGATGGTGTTCCAGAACCCGTTCGATACACTGAACCCGTCGATGTCGGTGGGCCGCCAGATCATCCGTGCGCTGGAGATTTTCAACGAGGGCAAGGATGACGCCGCCCGCCGCGACCGGATGCTGGAACTTCTGGACCTTGTGAAACTGCCGCGCGCCTTTGCTGACCGGATGCCGCGCCAGCTTTCGGGGGGCCAGAAACAGCGCGTCGGCATCGCGCGTGCCTTTGCGGGGGGCGCGAAAGTGGTGGTGGCGGATGAGCCGGTGTCAGCGCTTGATGTATCGGTGCAGGCAGCAGTCACTGACCTTCTGATGGAGATTCAGCGCGAGAACGGCACGACGCTGTTGTTCATCAGCCACGATCTTTCCATCGTGCGCTATCTGAGCGACCGCGTGATGGTGATGTATCTGGGCCATGTGGTCGAAATGGGCACCACCGATCAGGTGTTCCAGCCGCCCTACCACCCCTATACCGAAGCGCTGTTGTCAGCCGTGCCGATTGCCGACACACGAGTTCAGAAAAAGCGCATCGTGCTGGAAGGTGACATTCCGTCAGCCATGAACCCGCCGCCGGGCTGCCCGTTCCAGACGCGGTGTCGGTGGAAATCGCAAGTGCCGGGGAACCTGTGCGACACGCAGATGCCACCGGTCAAGATGCTGGGCGTCGGGCATCAGATCAAATGCCACCTCGACGATTCCGTGCTTGGCAGCATGGAACCGGTTATCAAGATCGCGGCGGAGTAACCGGCACCAAATTCATTCGAAAAAATCTGCAAAATCCTTCGAAGGATTTTGGCTACCAGCGCTGATTGGGGTCTTTCGACTCCTTGTGCTTACGCAAGCGGCTTGGGGTGTGGAATTTCTGATCCTTGAACGGGTTCTTGTCACCCTGCCCGCGCAGCATGATGCGGATCGGAGTGCCCGGCATGTCAAAGTGTTCGCGTAACCCGTTGACAAGATAGCGTTTATAGCTTTCAGGCAAAAGTTCGGGATGGCTGCACATGGCCACGAATCCCGGCGGTCGGGTCTTGACCTGCGTCATGTAGCGCAGCTTGATGCGTCGCCCGCCTGGCGCCGGGGGCGGATGCGCCTCGGTCATGGCGCCCAGCCAGGTGTTCAGCCGTGCGGTGGGCACCCGTCGGTTCCACACAGCGTGTGCTTTCAGAACCGCTGCCTGCAGACGGTCCAGGCCGCGGCCCGTCTTGGCCGATACGGTGACCAGGGGCGCGCCGCGCAGTTGCGGCAACAACCGTTCGAACATCTCGCGCAATTCGGTCAGCTTTTCCTGCTTTTCGCCCTCAAGATCCCATTTGTTGACGGCGATCACCACCGCTCGGCCTTCGGTTTCGGCAAAATCGGCGATCCGAAGATCCTGCACTTCAAACGGTGTATCGACATCCAGCAGCACAACCACGACTTCGGCAAAGCGCACGGCGCGGATGCCGTCGGACACCGACATCTTTTCCAGCTTGTCGCTGATCCGGGCCTTCTTGCGCATGCCAGCGGTATCGAAAATCCGGGTCGGCACGCCCAGCCAGTCGGTTTTCACCGAAATTGCATCGCGGGTGATGCCGGCCTCCGGCCCCGTCAACAGCCGGTCGAACCCCAGTATCTTGTTGATCAGTGTGGATTTTCCGGCATTTGGCCGGCCGATCACGGCGATCTGCAAAGGCTTTTCCAGCGACGGGCGATAGGCGGCCTCGTCTCCCTCCAACTCGGCCTCTTCCTCGGAGATATCGACATCGACCACCGGCGCATCGGCTTCGGCACGTTCCGAGAACTGATCCACCACCGGACGCAGGATATGGTAAAGATCATCCATCCCTTCGCCGTGTTCGGCAGACAGGCGCACAGGCTCACCAAGTCCAAGCGAATATGCCTCCAAAGCCCCCGCGTCGCCCGCCTTGCCTTCGGATTTGTTGACGCCGACAATGACCTTGGCCGAGCGTTTGCGCAAAATCTCTGCAAAGACCTGATCGGTCGGCGTCACGCCCACCCGCCCGTCGATCAGGAACAGGCAGATGTCGGCCATGTCGACCGCACGTTCGGTCAACCGCCGCATCCGGCCCTGCAGGCTGTCGTCGGTCACTTCCTCCAACCCGGCCGTGTCGATCACGGTAAAGCGCATGTCGAAAAGTTTTGCGTCGCCCTCGCGCAGATCGCGCGTGACGCCGGGCTGGTCATCGACCAGCGCCAGCTTGCGCCCGACAAGGCGGTTGAAGAGCGTCGACTTGCCCACATTGGGCCGCCCGACAATGGCGAGGGTAAAGCTCATGGTCGCCTCCGGGGGCGTTGCGTCAGATCAAGCCTGTGGCCCTATACCAGCCGGGCGTCAGCGGAAAGCGTGAAGTTGCCCGTTCGACGACACGACGTAAAGAACCCCGCCCGCAAGCGCGGGCAGCGTCGCCGCCCCGCCCGGCAATTCAACGCTGCCCAAGGATGCGCCATCAACCGGGTTGAACAGTCGCAACACCCCGTCGCCCGACGCCCCGATCAGTCGCCCGCCTGCCAGAACCGGGCCGAAATGCGCGAAGATGCTTTTGCGTTTGCGCCGCGTGTTGACCTCGTAATAGGGCATGTCCACCGACCAGATCGGTTGCCCAGTGGCCGCATCAAGGCGCACCAGCTTGGCCTCGTCATTCACCAGAAAGACCGATCCGCCCACCGGCAGAACCGGCCCCAAAGCACCGTCATCCGCCGTCCAGACCCGTTCGCCCGACGAAGAGGAAATCGCAACCGTCTTGCCATCCGAGTTGCCCGCATAGATCGTGGCACCCGAAATCACCGGATCGCCGGTAATGTCGCCGATGCCCGTGTAGGACCGCCCCAGACGCTCCCCCGCCACCGCCGACGACCAGATGCGCGATCCGCCGCGTTTGAGCACGGCAATCAGTTCGCCGCTGGCAAAGGGCAGGAAGACGGCGTTCTGACCGATGGCCGGACCCGCGCTGCCGATATAGCCCGCCGCCGACGGGGTGC
>JBGSRQ010000342.1:0-4742 GCA_041737515.1 Rhodobacterales bacterium
GCGGCGCATGATCCGGCGCAATAGCCCCCTACCCCGCCGCCCCGTTTGGCGCTAGAACCGCCGCCATGACACAGAACCCGCCTCTCCTGCGCCCGGATCTTGCCCGCGCCCATATCCCCGACACCCGCCGCGCGGGCCAGCCGATGATCGGCATGGTGTCCCTTGGCTGCCCGAAGGCGCTGGTTGACAGTGAACGCATCCTGACGCGCCTGCGCGCGGAAGGTTACGCCATCAGCCCCGATTATGCGGGCGCCGATGCGGTGATCGTGAATACCTGCGGGTTTCTTGACAGTGCGAAAGCCGAAAGTCTTGAGGCGATCGGCGAGGCTCTGGCCGAGAATGGCCGCGTCATCGTGACCGGTTGTCTGGGGGCCAACCCCGAATACATCACGGGCGCGCATCCCCGCGTGCTGGCCGTCACCGGCCCGCACCAGTATGAGGCGGTTCTGGATGCGGTGCATTCCGCCGTGCCCCCCAGCCCCGATCCGTTCATCGACCTTTTGCCTGCCTCTGGCGTGTCCCTTACGCCGCGCCATTACAGCTATCTCAAGATTGCCGAGGGCTGTAACCACAAGTGCAAGTTCTGCATCATTCCTGATATGCGCGGCCTTTTGCAAAGCCGCCCCGCGCATGCCGTGGTGCGCGAGGCGGAGCGTCTTGTCGCCGCAGGTGTGCGTGAACTTCTTGTCATTTCGCAGGATACTTCGGCCTACGGGCTTGATCTGCGGCACGCCACCGACAAGGGCCATCGCGCCCATATCACCGACCTTGCGCGCGATCTGGGCGGGCTTGGGGCCTGGGTCCGGCTGCATTACGTCTACCCCTACCCGCATGTGCGTGACCTCGTGCCGCTGATGGCCGACGGGCTGGTTCTGCCCTATCTCGACATTCCGTTTCAGCATGCCGATCCTGGCGTTCTGCGCCGCATGGCCCGGCCCGCCGCAGCGGCGAAAACACTGGATGAAATTGCGGCCTGGCGGTCGGTGTGCCCCGATATCGCCCTGCGGTCGACCTTCATCGTCGGCTATCCGGGCGAGACGGAAGCAGAGTTTCAGGTGCTGCTGGACTGGCTGGACGAGGCGCAACTGGACCGGGTGGGGTGTTTCCAATACGAAAACGTCGCCGGCGCGCGGTCCAACGCCCTGCCCGACCATGTGCAGGCCGAGGTGAAAGCCGAGCGCTTCGCACGCTTCATGGAAAAGGCACAGGCGATCTCCGAGGCGAAACTGGCAACCAAGGTCGGCCAGCGCCTGACGGTTGTTGTGGATGAGGTCGACGAAGACGGCGCCACCTGCCGCACCAAATCCGACGCCCCCGAGATTGACGGAAATCTCTTCACCGACGAAGGATTCGAGGCATTGGTGCCGGGCGATATGGTCGATGTGGTGGTGG
The DNA here is from genome assembly GCA_041737515.1 of Rhodobacterales bacterium. GTDB lineage: Bacteria > Pseudomonadota > Alphaproteobacteria > Rhodobacterales > Rhodobacteraceae > JBBQZP01. Next base: position 1,393 of record JBGSRQ010000342.1, read on the forward strand.
AAGAGGCCGGGGAATATGATCTGTGGGGGCGCCTGACGCAACCAAGCTGACAATCGGCGACGCGCGCCCGGAAGTCGATTCTGCTATTGTCGCAACGACCGGAATCACGCTTTGGGACCATCAGTGATGTCACCCCGAGACATTCGGGGACGATCCCGCCGAAGACGTGAAAGGTTGGATGATGGCGACCTACCGGAACCGCCCGAGTCAACCGGACCCAGCCTTTTCACGCGTGCAGGTTGCAGGGGTCCTGAACGTGTTTCCCACTGGGTCACGCGGAAAGGACGCGCAAGTTTTGCTGGCCTGGATCTGCGACATCTCACTGATCGGTGACGATCGCGGCAAAAGCACAGGCCGGCAGCCTTCAAGCCGCGCTTTGCAAGTCACGCGCGACGACGGCGTGACCCGCGCCAATGCGACGGTCTGGCGTGACAATCCTGCCTCTTCGGGATTGCGTGCGGGATCGGAATTCGGTGGAGCGCACACACAGTCTGAGATGCGGCTGGCACCGGCAAAGCCCGGCCCTGACCGCGTGGTGCGAAAGCCGCGAAAACTGGCGGCGGATCGGTGGTTGGTTGCAACATTGAGATGAAACTTGTTCTATTGGCACTTCTGGCGAAGTAACGCGCACAGTGGCTGAAGATCCAATTGCGGTCAGGTCCACCCGAACATCGGAGCAGGTTGAGCCACATGCCCTTCATCACCACCATCCCTTACGACCAGTCCACCGGAAAGCTTCGCCAGCTTTATGACCGGGTCAAAGGCCCCGGTGACAATGTGGACAACATCATGATGATGCACTCCCTTCGCCCCCACACGATGGAGGCGCATATGGCGGTTTACAAATACGTTCTGCATCATTCCGCCAATACCGTGCCGAAGTGGTTTCTGGAAACGATCGGCGTCTGGGTCAGCCTCTTGAACCGCTGCGGCTATTGTGTGGAGCATCATTTCGCCGGGCTGGAACGGTTACTTGGCGATCGCCCCAAGGCGGCGGCGCTGCGGGCGGCAATGGAGGCGGGGAAAATCGACGCAGCCCCGCTGACCGATGCGGAAAAGTTGGCCTTGCGTTATGCCCAAGCACTGACTGAACACCCCGCCAGCATCACGCAGGCAACGGTTGACGGGTTGCGCGCGGCGGGCTGGTCGGACGGCGAAGTGCTGGAGATCAATCAGGTCACGGCGTATTTTTCCTATGCCAACCGGACCGTACTGGGGTTAGGTTGCAGCACCGAGGGCGACATTCTGGGCATGTCGCCCGGCAATGCCGCCAACCCCGACGACTGGTCCCACCGCTGACGCCCCACTGCCAAAGGAACCCCCATGCCCCCCAAAATCGCCGCAACCGCGCCCATCAGGGTGGAAGTCGAGGCCGGAAAATCCTATTTCTGGTGCGCGTGCGGGCAATCTGCGAACCAGCCGTTCTGCGACGGCAGCCACAAGGGCAGCGATTTCACCCCACTGAAATACACCGCGACCGAGGCGAAAGCTGTCTTTTTCTGCGCCTGCAAGCATACGAAAAACGCGCCCATGTGTGACGGGTCGCACAAGGCGGTCTGACCGCCCCCTATGACATTGCCGCGCGCAACGCCTCTGCTTCGAATGGCAGCAGATGCGCCTCGGCCCGCTGCAGCGCCTGCGCCGACTGATGCGCCGCCGCTGCCGAAAAGGTGGCACCGTCCATCGCCACCAGCGCGGCAAGCGCCTTTTGCAACCGGATCTGCACGCCGACATTGCCCGCCCCGTCACGCGCAATGGCCGAAAACGCATCATCGAACATGTCATCCACCGACAAGCGCGGCACCCAGACCCGCGGGCAATCCAGCGCCCCCTGCGCGCCCTTGCCACAGATGGACAAAACCCGGACAAGACGGCTTAGAATATCAATCGCGCTGCCGGGGTCATTCACCGCTGGCGACAGGGCGCGTTCGGCAATTTCCGACAACACGCACAAGCCAAAGCGCGGGTCCTGCTCGAACGTGCGCTCGGTGCCAATGCCGAATGCGGCGCGAAGGGTGTCGGATGCCGCTCCGCCTTCGACATGCAAAAGCGGGCTCGCCTCGTGCACGAATGCCCCTGGCAGCTCTGCCAGATGGACGCGCAGGCCAGCCTTTTCGGCAATCGACTGCAGCGCCGTCACGTCGATAAAGCGGATGTAACCGATGGTTCCTGCGGTGACGACCGCGGCCCCCAGCGGCGGTGCCTCCAGCCCCGCATGCCCGCCCAGAGTGGGGTGTTGCATCCGGCGCGTCATCGCCTCTACCGCCGCCGCCTCGACCCGGTCATGGGTATCGCTGCGCAGGCCAAAGCGGGTCAGATGCTGAATCCAGCGCAGCATGGCGATCACGATCAGGATCACCAGAATGATCGTTGCGGCAAACAGCACAAGCCTGCCGGAGTCTGAATAATAGCCTGCCTTCAGACCGATCACACAGACAAGGCTGAAGATGAATCCCCCCAAAAAGGTGGAGATCACCTTCTGCGCTGTCTGATCCTCTTGCAAAAGCGCGGTTGCGCGCGGCGTGACAGAGCCCGAAGCAAAGGAAAACGCCGTCACCATGATGCCCAGCGAAAAGGTGGTGACCGACAACAGGCTTGAGGCAAGAATGACCAGAACCTGCTCCACCGCGCCCGCGCCCAGCTTGACCGCAAGGCTCTCGGGGATGAAGGGCGCCACCACCGGTGCCACCATCGCCGTCGCCACACCCAGAAACGCCGAGATCAGCGCACGCACCCAAAGCTGCTGCAGCACCTGCGCCACTGCCCAGCGCCATTTCGAGATCATGCCAGCCGCCCCCTTCTGCCACCACGACATCCGCGATGGCAAACAGTGCCGCGCGGCCCGCCGGGTTACAAGCAGAACGCCCGGTTAAGGCTGCCCGTTCCGCAATCTGGCAACGGTTGCGCGTACAAGGGCAATGCGCTGCGCGTTGGGCGGGTGGCTGCCAAGAAAATCGTCGCGGCTGTCGGGCAGACGGTTGAAGAACTGCGCGCCGCGAATGGGGTCAAAGCCCGCGCGCAAAGCAATCTCGGACCCGAGCGCATCTGCCTCCAGTTCGAACTGCTTGGAATAGGTGCGTGCCCCGATGCTGGCACCGATATTGCCGACCTCGCGCGCCGTCTGCGCATCCGCCCCCGAGGCCTGGGCAATGGCACTGGCCAGCACGGCGCTTTTCAGCGCCTCTTCACGCTGGCGCGGAATATGTCCTGCGATGTGGTGCGACGCCTCATGGCCCAGAACAAAGGCCAGTTCATCCTCGTTGCGGGCATCTGCAATCAGCGCCAGCGTGAAGCCGACGATGGGCCGCCCGCGCCGGTCAACGGTCTGGAAGGCGTTCGGCGGCAGGCCG
>JBGSRQ010000357.1:0-6314 GCA_041737515.1 Rhodobacterales bacterium
GCCCATGGTCGCCGATGAACCCGCGCCGCTCGTCGCAGCGGGCCCGGCCAGCGCGACCGCCATGTTCAACGGGGAAACGGTGATCTATTCCTATCCCGCCCCGGTTTCGGTCCTCTCGGGGGACGATCAGCTTCGGTTGGAACTGGACGAAATCGCGCTGACCCCCACCATCACCGCGCAGGCCGTCCCGCGTTACGATGCGATGGCCTTCATGGTGGCCGATGTCACGAATACCTCGCCCGAGATTTTGTTGCCGGGGCAGGCGTTCCTGTCACGCGATGGCGTGCTGATCGGCCAAACTGATCTTGAGGCGCTGACCGCCGGTGACAAGACCGATCTTTCCTTTGGTGCGATCCGCGGTCTGCGGTTGAAACGCGATATGCCGACGCGCGCCACGGGCGACCGGGGCGTTTTCTCCAAATCGACGCAAACCGAGGAGACGGCAGTTTTGCAGGTGGAAAACCTGACCGAAAAGACATGGTCGGTGCGGGTGTTCGATCAGGTGCCCTATTCCGAACAGGAAGACCTGGAGATCACCTATCAGGCCTCGCCTCTGCCGGCCCAAACCGATGTCGACGGCAAGCGCGGTGTGCTGGCCTGGGATATTGACGTGGCCCCCAAGGACACCGCCAATATCACGCTGACCCATACCCTGTCCTGGCCCGAGGGGCAGGTCTTGCAATAAAAGCCATGCCGCCAACCGGAAGGCGGCCGCGCGCTGCCATCCGGACCCGGCCTAAACCGCCACGAACCCGCCCTGAGCCGGGTCGAACTGCTCCAGTTCGCCCGCGCCAGTATCGGTCCACAGCCCGTGCAGGGTCAGCCAGTCGTCCTTGACCGCTTGTTGCACGAAGGGAAACGTCATCAGGTTTTCAAGGCTGACCAGCACAGCCTCTTTTTCCAGCGCGCGCAAGCGGTCGGGCGTATCACCCATCGCTGCCACCCGGTCAAAACCGGGGCGCAGGATATCCATCCACCGCCCGACGAAACTTGATTTCTGTTCCAGTTCCGGCGCGTGGCCCGAACACATGTCGTGGCATCCCTTGACGCCACCACAATTGGAATGGCCCAGCACCACCACATGCGCCACCTTCAGCGCCATTACGGCATATTCCACCGCCGCCGAGGTGCCGTGATACTCGCCGTCGGGATTATAGGGTGGCACCAGATTGGCAATATTGCGGTGAATGAAGAACTCGCCTTCATCCGCGCCAAAGATCGACGTTACATGCACCCGGCTGTCGCAGCACGAGATGACCATAGCGCGCGGATGCTGGCCGCTTTCGGCAAGCCTGCGATACCAGGCCTTGTTGTCCTGATAGGTTGTGGCGCGCCAGCCCTGAAAACGCTGGATCAGATAGCCGGGCAGTGGGCGTGCCAATTGCATGTTGCGTCCTTTTTCCATCAGCCCTTGGTAGGCCTGCAATAGAAAGAATTCGAGCGGTTTCTTCCTCGCGTGGCAACCTTTTCTTCAACAAGCGGGCGCAATCTGGGCACGGGTGTTGAATGGAGTTGGGTGTCATGAATGCTAAAATAGCGGTCCTTCGACCGCATGATCACGTTTGTCAGAATTCTGAACCGATCGCGACGATGTACCGCGATATGGGCAGGGCCGCTGCTGAACAGGTTGTAAACCGCGCCCTGGGCGAGATTGCGCTGACCATGTCCGATCTTGCGCACAAGGTGCGGGCGCATGATCTGACTGATCTTGGCCGTCATCTGCGCCGCTTGCAGCGCATGTCGGCGCATCTCGGGCTGGTCAGTCTTGGGGCTGCGGCCGACCATGTGCAGACCTGTCTTGCCAATGATGATTCAACCGCGTTTTCTGCGGTCTGGGCGCGGTTGATCCGGGTTGCCGAACGCTCGCTTGAACCTAGCAAAGACCGGCTTGACCGCACGGTCTGATCGCCTTTCCCATTGCAGCGGGTCGTAAAGCGGCTAGGGTTCAGGCCAATCCCCTGACTGCCGGAGCGTTCATGACCCCCGCCTTTGCCGACCCTGCCACCCCGTCGCGCCCGCTGCATGTGGTGGGGGCCGAAGCCCTGAAGAACTGGCTGGTCACCCAGCCCGAATCGACGCGCGCGTGGCTAGCCGCCACCGGGTTCGAGGGCAAGCTTGGTGATCATCGCCTGATCCCTGATGCGCAAGGTGGCGTCGTGGCTGCCGTAGTCGGGTATGGCACGGTCAAGGCCCGGGCGCGGATGCGGTTTGGTATCGCGCGGATTGCGACCGCCCTGCCTGAAGGCGCGTGGCATCTTGCGGGCGATCTTTCCGCGGCGCAACGGGACGAGATCGCGCTGGGCTGGCTTCTGGCACAATACCGGTTCGACCGTTACCGCAAGCCTGCCAAATCCGCGATGATCCTGCTCAAGGCCCCCAAAGGCTGCAACACCGCCCGCCTGCTGGCGATGGCTGCGGGCGAATACCTGACGCGCGATCTGGTAAACACGCCCGCCTCCGACATGGGGCCGGACGATCTGCAATCTGCCTTCACCAGCCTTGCCGACAGCTTTGGCGCGACGACCGAAATCATCACCGGTGACGATCTTCTGGTTCAGAACTTCCCGATGATTCACGCCGTCGGTCGTGCCTCGACCCGCGCGCCGCGCGTGATGTCGATGGCATGGGGCAACACCGGCCCGCGTCTGACGCTGGTCGGCAAGGGCGTGTGTTTCGATACCGGCGGGCTGGACCTCAAGCCTTCCGCCGGGATGCTTTTGATGAAAAAGGATATGGGCGGGGCGGCCACGGTCATGGGGCTTGCGCAGATGATCATGGCGCTGAACCTACCTGTGCGGTTGCGCGTCATCGTGCCTGCGGTGGAAAATGCCGTTGCGGGTAATGCCTTCCGCCCCGGCGATATCCTGACGTCCCGCAAGGGGCTGACGGTCGAGGTGAACAATACCGATGCCGAAGGCCGCCTTGTGCTGGCCGATGCGCTGGCCTGGGCCTGTGAAGATGCGCCCGACCTGCTGATCTCGATGGCGACGCTGACCGGTGCTGCGCGGGTTGCAGTGGGGCCGGATCTCGCCCCGTTCTACACGGATGATGACCCCTTTGCTGTGGCGCTTGCGGCCGTCGCCCCCGCCGCCTGCGATCCGGTCTGGCGCCTGCCATTCTGGGAGCCTTACGAAGCGATGATCGAACCCGGCATTGCCGATCTTGACAATGCGCCGTCGGGTGGCTTTGCGGGCTCCATCACCGCGGCACTGTTCCTGCGCCGCTTTGCGGATGCCCCGCGCTATGCCCATTTCGACATTTATGCGCACACCCCCAGCGATGCGCCCGCCCGCCCGAAAGGCGCTGTGGGTCAGGGCGCGCGGGCCATCCTGCACGCCCTGCCCCAGATCATGGAGCTCTGAATGGACCCCCGACTGATCCCCGCCAACGGCCGCGCCGCCCTTGAAAGCCTGCGCGGTGCGGTGGGCGCACCCCGTTTCACTCAAGGTGAGCCTGCAACGATGATTGCCCCCCTGACCGATCTGTGCACGGCGCCGAGCGGCCCCCGCGACCGCCAGCTACTGATGGGTGATGCGGTCACCGTGATTGACCGGCATCAGGGCTGGGCCTTCGTGCAATCTGGCAAGGATGGCCACTGCGGCTATGTCCCCGAACCCGCGTTGGGCACGGCGGAAGCCGCCACCCATTGGGTTGCGGCCCCTGCAACACATCTTTATCCCGAACCAAAGCTGAAGATCCGTGAAACGGCGGCCCTGACCATGGGCGCGCGGCTTGCCGTTCTGGGGGAAGAAGGCAATTACAGCCGGACCACGCGCGGCTATGTGCCGACATTGCACCTGCGCACCCTCGGCAACTGGCACGCCGACCCGGTTGCGGTGGCGCAAACCTTCCTTGGCGTGCCCTACCTCTGGGGCGGCAATTCCCGCGCCGGGCTGGATTGTTCCGGCCTCGTTCAGGCGGCGCTGCACGCCACGGGAAAGGATTGTCCCAGTGACAGCGATCTGCAACAGGATATCGGCAAAGCCATCGTCGACAAATCCCCGCTGAAACGTGGCGATCTGATCTTCTGGAAAGGCCATGTCGCCATGGCAATGAACGCAGACTTCATGATCCATGCCACCGCCGCATTCATGGCTGTGGTGGTTGAGAACACCAAAACCGCAATCGCCCGCATCACCAAGGCAGGCGGCGGCCCGGTCACCCAACGCCGCCGGCCCTGATCCTGGTCTTGCGACTTCATTTTTGCAAAAATACTCCGGGGTCCGGGGCAGCGCCCCGGTCCGGCCCCGCGGCGTTACACTTGCGTCGGATGGAACTTTCCCGCCGGTGACAGCGTGAAAATCTCGCACCCCGTGGCAGTCACCCCGATCGAGTGTTCGAACTGCGCCGACAAGGACTTGTCCCGCGTCACCGCTGTCCAGTCATCCGCCAGCACCTTGGTTTCAGGGCGGCCCAGATTGACCATCGGCTCGATGGTGAAGAACATACCTTCCTCCAGCACGGCCCCCGACCCGGCACGTCCATAGTGCAGCACATTGGGCGGCGCGTGGAACACCCGGCCAAGGCCGTGGCCGCAGAAATCACGCACCACGCTCATCCGGTGCGCTTCGGCATAGGCCTGGATCGCGTGCCCGATATCGCCGAACGTATTGCCGGGCCGCACGGCCGCGATCCCCATCATCAGCGCGTCATGCGTCACCTGCACCAGACGCTCTGCCTTGCGATTCATCACACCCGCCGCATACATCCGACTGGTGTCGCCATACCAGCCATCCACGATCACCGTCACGTCGATGTTCAGAATATCGCCGTCAACCAGCACCTTCGGCCCCGGAATTCCGTGACACACCACATGGTTCACCGAAATGCATGATGCATGCTGATAGCCACGGTACCCTATGGTGGCTGATGTCACGCCGCGCCGGTTCACCTCGGCGTTGATGAAATCGTCAAGTGCAGCGGTCGTAACGCCGGGCACCACAAGGGGTGCGACCAGATCAAGGATCTCGGCCGCGACACGTCCTGCCGCGCGCATGCCTGCAAAGTCCGCATCGTCATAGATGCGGATGCCATCCCGGGTCGTGCGTCCTGTGATCTCGTCCACGCGTCGTTCCACAAAGCCATTTCGTCCTAAATAGTCAAAGCCACCGCAAATGGCTAGTCCCCGAGGTGCAGCAGGGTTTGAAAGCCGCACATCCCTGACCTATACCCGATCCATGTCAGAAGGAGAGCGCAGATGACGCAACCCACCGCTGCGATGCTGGTCATCGGGGACGAGATCCTGTCGGGGCGCACGCGTGACGGCAATACGCACCACTTGGCGGGTGAATTGACGGCGCACGGTATCCGTCTGGCCGAGGCGCGCGTCGTGGCAGACGATCAGGCGGCCATTGTCGAGGCGGTCAACGCCCTGCGCGCCCGCTATGACAGCGTGTTCACCTCGGGCGGGATCGGCCCCACGCATGACGACATCACAGCCGATGCGATGGCCGTGGCCTTTGGTGTGCCAATCACCCAGCGCGCCGATGCGATGGCGCTTTTGTCGGCGCATTACGCCAGCCGCGGGATGGAGTTCAACGACGCCCGTCAACGCATGGCACGTATTCCCGACGGCGCGGACCTGATCGAAAACCCGGTTTCGATCGCTCCGGGTTTCCGGTTGGGCAATGTGCATGTCATGGCGGGGGTGCCGTCGGTGTTTCATGCGATGGTCGCCAGCGTTCTGCCCTCGCTGACAGGCGGCGCACCGTTGCAAAGCCGCTCGCTTCGGGTTGACCTTGGCGAGGGCGACGTTGCGGGGCCGTTTGCCGCACTGGCCGCTGAATATCCCGATCTTTCGATGGGCAGCTATCCGTTTCAGCAAAACGGCGCATACGGCACCAATCTTGTCATCCGGGGCAGCGACCTGGACCTGCTTGATGCCGCGATGGCCCGGCTTTCCGCCCTTTTCCCGGCATGAGCAACGCGCTTTTTGCCGCGTTGGAGGGCACATGGCCCGCCGCCAGCCAAAGCCGCGTCGGCCCGTGGATCATCCGCGAAGGGCAGGGCGGCGGGCAGCGGGTTTCGGCGGCCTCACCCGCATCCGATTGGATCCCTGGCGATATTCCCGCTGCCGAAATGGCGATGCGCGCGCTGGGCCAGACGGCGCTTTTTGTTCTGCGCCCTGACGATGCGGCGCTTGATGCCGAATTGGACCGGCGTGGCTACCGCTTGCATGATCCGGTGATGCTCTATGCTGGCAAATCGGATGCGCTTGCCGATCCTGCCGCACCGCCGATGACCACGTTCCCGCACTGGCCGCCAATGGCAATCGCCCGTGATCTGTGGGCCGGTGCGGGTGTCGGGGCAGGCCG
>JBGSRQ010000241.1:0-15116 GCA_041737515.1 Rhodobacterales bacterium
GGTATCTTCTGGACACCCGCAAGGCGCTGCGTCCCTTCATCTTCTAGGAGCGCACCAAGCCCGAGCTGGAAATGAAGATGGATCCGAAAACCTCGGATGCCGTCTTCACCCGTGACCAGTACCAATAGGGCATCCGGTATCGCTGCGAGGCAGGCTTCGGCTTCCCGCAGCTGGCGCGGTGTTCGCGCGCTGCCCTGACGCAGGCCAGCTTCGAGGCCGAACGTGCCCTGATGCGCGGCGTCAAGGCCGATGGCGGGCGTCCGCTGGGCATTGCGCCGAACGTGCTGATGGTCGGCCCGACGCTGGAAAGCGCTGCCCGGACCCTGATCGAAACCCAGAGCCTCGCGAACGGCGCATCGAACCCACTGTTCCGCAACGTCGAGGTTCTTGTGAACGACTGGATCGAGTGATGACGAAGCAGTTGATCAGGATCGCGGCCGTTGCATCGGCCATTAAGGGCACGTTCTTTCGTCTGGGCCGCGCCTTCACGACCGAGGAGTCGCCGGGTTCAGCATGACCGAGGTAACGACGAGTTATACGATTGGCAGTTCAGCGGACCGATCCCCGACGCGCGCGGAGCTTCTGATCAGCAACTTCCGGATTGACCAAGGCACGAGTTAGCATGCTGTTGAAGGGCTGCTTCAAAGCGTGTTTTTTGCACCAAACTGGAAAACTGCTCTGCTGCAAACTACGGTGTCATAGAGTGCGACATTGGCTGTCACGCCACAAAAAGTGCCATTGCATAGGTTTATCCGGGTCAAGCCCGGGTCGGTTGCACAATGATCGCGCGAAAATCGTTCACGTTGGTCAGTGTCGGGCCAGTGATCACCTGATCACCCAACGCCGCAAAAAAGCTGTGGGCGTCGTTGCGCGCAAGATGATCCGCTGGGCCAGCACCGACCCGCGCTGCTTTGGTAAGCGTATCCGGCCCGATCACCGCCCCCGCCACCTCGGCGGCCCCGTCCACCCCGTCGGTATCGCAGGCCAGCGCGTTGATGCCTGCCGCCCCGTTCAACTCAATCGCCAGTGCCAGACAATATTCCGCATTCGGACCGCCGATGCCGGAACCGCGCCGAGTGACCGTCAACTCGCCCCCCGACAGTATCAGCACAGGCGGATCACCGGGTTTCAGCCCGGCCTGAAGCGCCAGTGCCGTTGCGGCGTGCCCGGCGGCCACATCGCGCGCCTCGCCTTCCAGCGCATCCCCCAGAAGATGAACGTCAAATCCCGCCGCCCGTCCCTGTTCAGCCGCCGCAGCCAAAGATTGCGACGGGGCAGCATAGATGTGATTGGTCGTGCGCGACAGGCGGATATCACCCGGCGGCACAACGCCCGTGGGCCGTGCCAGCGCGCCAAGCACCGACTCGGGCACCTCGATCTGCCATTTTTCAAGAACGGCGCGGGCATCATCGACCGTTGTGGCATCACCCACCGTCGGCCCCGATCCTATGAACGCCGGATCATCACCCGGCACATCCGAGATCAGCAGCGCCAGCATCCGTGCGGGATACGCTGCCGCCGCAAGCTGCCCGCCCTTCACAAGGCTAAGGTGCTTTCGCAGCGTGTTCATCTTGTCAATCGGCGCGCCTGACGCCAGAAGTGCCGCGTTGACGGCCTGCTTTTCGGCCAGCGTTATGCTGTTGGCGGGCTGGATCAGCAGCGCCGATGCACCACCCGAGATCAATGCAAGCACAAGATCATCCTCTGCCAGCCCCTGCACCAGATCAAGCATCCGGCGGGTGGCCTGCAATCCGGCCTCGTCGGGAACCGGATGGGCAGCCTCGACAATCTCGATCCCCTGACATGGGCGCGCGTAGCCATAGCGGGTGATCACCAACCCTTCGCAGGGCCCCCACGCAGCCTCAACCGCTTCGGCCATGCGGGCCGATGCCTTACCCGCCCCGATGACCAGAACGCGCCCCGAAGGCCGGGGTGGCAAATGCCGGGCAAGTGACTGCATCGGGTCGGCAACCGCCACGGCTGTATCAAAAAGCTGACGCAAAAAGGGTTCGGGATCAGCACGCATGTCGGTCACCTTGCCTTCGCCGGGATGTCTGTGCCTTGTCTAACCGGCAGACCTGGCAAACGGCAAGGTCAGCCGATGACCATCCGGATCAGCATCGCCACCACAGTCAGCACTGCCACACTGGCGATCCAGATGCCGATGAACCAGCCTATCCTTGTCCAGAACCGAGGCGAAGCCATCAGTGATACCCCTTGTCCGGGTCGATCTTGCCGCGAAACACCCAATAGGCATAGGCCGTATAGGCAAGGATCAAGGGCACCAGCACCACTGTTCCCACCAGCGCGAACTTCAGGCTGCTGTCTGGGGCAGCGGCCTCGGCGATGGTCAGGCCGGGCGGCACGATATGGGGGTAAAAGCTGATCCCGATACCGATGAATCCCAGAACGAACAGGCCCAGCGACGCAAGGAACGGTGACAGGTCATGCCCACTCAACAAGCCGGTCAACAAGCGCCACGTTGTCAGCGCCAACAGAACGGGGACGATCACCGTGAACACGATGCCCGGCATGCTGAACCAGCGCTCAAAATAGACCGGGTCCTGAAACGGGGTCAGGAGGCTGACCAGGCCAATCGCCGCCAGCGTGCCGATTGCCAGATACCACGCATACCGGCGCATCTGCCGTTGCAATGGGCCTTCGGTTTTCAGCACCAGCCACGTTGCGCCCAACAGCGTATAGCCAGTCGCCACGGCAACACCCGTCAACACCGAAAACGGGGTCAGCCAATCCCACCAGCCACCCGCATACGCGCGGTCAGCAACCTTGATGCCCTGCACCAGCGCGCCAAGCGCCACGCCTTGCATCAGCGCGGCAACAAGCGAGCCGCCAAAGAATGCCACATCCCAGACGCGCTTCCAGCGCTGCGTGCGCCAGCGGTATTCGAACGCCACGCCGCGAAACACAAGTGCCAGCAGCATCAGGATTATGGGCATATAAAGCGCCGGCATGATCACCGCATAGGCCAGCGGAAACACCGCAAATAGCCCGCCGCCGCCCAAAACCAGCCAAGTCTCGTTGCCATCCCAGATCGGGGCAACCGAGTTCATCATCACGTCCTTGTCGCGCTCGGTTTCTCCGGTTGGAAACAGGATGCCGATGCCAAGATCGAACCCGTCCAGCACCACATATGTCAGCACGGCAAAGGCGATAATCCCGGCCCAGATGAAGGGATAGTCTATTTCCATTGCGTGCTCCTATTCGCCAGGCGACATGGCTTCGGGGTTGGTTTGTTGCACCGGCGTGATGCCAGCGGTGCGGATCGGACCGTCACGCAGGCCAAGGCGCGGGGTGCCCGGGGTCTTGCCCATCATCCGCAGGATGTAGAACGTGCCTGCGCCAAAGACGAAGAAATAGACCACCGCAAAGGCCGCAAGTGATGCCGCAACCGCAGGGGCCGCCACCGGGGCCAGGCTGTCCGACGTGCGCAGCATGCCGTAGACGGTGAAAGGCTGCCGCCCTACTTCGGTCGTGATCCAGCCGGCCAGGACCGCCACAAATCCCATCGGTCCCATTGCGATGGACGCGCGGTGCAGCAACCGGTCGGTGTAAAGTGTGCCACGGAACCTGCGCCACAGGCTCCACAGCCCGATGCCAAGCATGGCGAACCCGATGGAAATCATGATCCGAAAGCTGAAGAACACGATGCCGACCGGCGGATGGTTCTCCTCGGGGATGGTATCCAGCCCGGCCAGCGGCGCGTTCAGGTCATGCTTCAGGATCAGGCTCGACAGTTTCGGGATCTCGATCGCGTAATCAATCCGCTTTTCCGCCGTGTTCGGGATGCCGAACAGGATCAGTGGCGCGCCGTTCGGGTGGCTCTCGAAATGGCCCTCCATGGCCATCACCTTGGCGGGCTGATGTTCGAGCGTGTTCAAACCGTGCGCATCGCCAGCAACAATCTGGATCGGCGTCACGATGACCGCCATCCACATCGCCATCGAGAACATCCGGCGGGTGGCGGCGTTCTTGTTGTCACGCAGAAGGTGCCAACCCGCGACGCCTGCCACCACGAAAGCGGTCGTCAGGTAAGCCGCCAGCACCATGTGCACGAGGCGGTAGGGGAACGACGGGTTGAAGACAATCGCCCACCAATCCTCGGGCACGAACTGGCCCACATCGTTGATGGAATAGCCTGCCGGCGTCTGCATCCAGCTGTTGACCGACAAGATCCACGTCGCCGACATCAGTGTGCCAAAGGCAACCATCGCGGTTGCGAACATGTGCAGGCCCGCGCCGACACGCTCGCGGCCAAAGAGCATGATGCCCAGAAAGCCCGCTTCAAGGAAGAAGGCCGACAACACTTCATACGCCATCAGCGGGCCAAGGACCGGACCGGTCTTGTCGGCAAAGACGCTCCAGTTCGTGCCAAATTGATAGGACATGACGATCCCCGACACGACGCCCATACCAAAGGCCACGGCAAAGATCTTTTTCCAGTAGTCGAACAGGATCTGATAGGCGTGATCGCCCGTTTTCAGCCAAAGCGCGTTCAACACGGCCAGAAAACTGGCAAGACCGATGGAGAACGCCGGGAAAACGATGTGGAACGATATCGTAAAGGCAAATTGTGCCCGCGCCAAAATTTCGGCTGTTAGGAATTCCGGCATCGCACGCTCCCGAATTGTCCGGGCAGATCGCCCGATTGTTCCTGACGTCGACGGACCACGCTGTCCGCCTGCATTGGACCTGATCTAGCTATCACACTTTACGCTGCCATGCGGCAAATGCTCACGCTCTGGCACGCGGGCCCACCGTATGAAGCAGGTTTCGCAATCCAGCCCGCCCCTGATGCATTAGTTCTTGTCCGAAAGCAATATTTGAAATACATCTTTATTGTCGCATCCATGGAGAGGCGCCTTGAAGCTGACCGGTTTCACCAATTTCGCGCTGCGAACGCTGCAGCTTGCCGCCCTGCGCGAACCGGCAATGACGCGCGTTGATGATGTGGTGCAGGTGCACAAGCTGGCGCGTCCCCATATCACAAAGATCGTCCATCTGCTGGGCAAGGCAGGATATCTTGAAACCCATCGCGGGCGGGGCGGCGGGTTCCGGCTGGGCCGTCCGGCATCGCAGATCGTGGTGGGCGATGTGGTGCGGCTGACAGAAGGCACGCTGGAAGTAGTGGAATGCTTTGATCCCGACACCAACACCTGCCCGCTGATCGGCGTCTGCAAACTGTCACGCGCCTTGCATCAGGCAACGGCGGCGTTCATGGCGGTGCTGGATGATCTGACGTTGGCCGATATTGCCTCGAACCGGAGAGAATTGCTGGATCGCATCCTGCCCTTGTCCATTCCGGCAGAGGCCGCAGAATGACCGCTGTGTGGATCGACCGTTTCGCCGGATTGTCGCGCCTCAGCGATGCGGTGCGCCAGACCCTGCTTGCGAAATCGAAGGTAATCGAAGTGCCCAAGGGCACCGTTATCTTCGCCCCCGGCAAACCCGCGCATGATCTTTTGTTGCTGCTGGACGGTTCCGTGCGAGTGCATCAAACCTCGGATGCAGGGCGCGAGATCGTGCTTTACCGTGTCACAACGGGCGAAAGCTGCGTCATGACCACCGCCTGCATGCTGGCCAATGAAGAATATTCGGCCGAAGGCATCGCCGAAAATGATGTGCGCGCCGTAGTCATCCCGCGCGCGGTTTTTGACGATCTGATCGCGCAGTCGGTGGAATTCCGCACCTTTATTCTGACCGCCTATTCGCACCGAGTCACAGATCTGTTCCATGTGATCGAGGAAATCGCCTTTCAGCGGCTGGATATCAGGCTGGCGCAAAAACTGTCTGATATGGCGGGCGGCGGGGTCGTGAAAGCCACGCATCAGGATCTGGCGGTCGAACTTGGCACCGCTCGCGAGGTCGTTTCGCGCCAGTTGCAGGAATTTCAGCGCCGGAACTGGATCGCCCAATCCCGTGGTGCGATCCAGATATTGCAGCCCGAAGCGCTGCTGAAACTGGCGCGGGATCAGGCGGCATGACGTTTTTTCGCAGGTTTGGTGACAACATCACCGACGCCACCCACCGCATGGCGTAGCATGGCGTCACACCGCAAAAAGAGGAGAACCGAAATGACACCGAATGTTGGAAGTTTTGACAGGGTTTTGCGCTTTGCCCTTGGCATCGTGCTGATCGCACTGCCCTTCGTCGCGCCGGTAGCCATGCTGAATGGCACCTTGGCCACTGTGATCCTGGTCGTTGTTGGTGCCGTCATGGTGCTGACCGCCGCGATCAGGTTCTGCCCGCTTTATACCATCCTGGGCATCCGGACCTGCCGGGTCTGACCACATTCCGAACGGCCGCGCGCGCCGATTGGCCACGCGGCCACACCATGCCCAAAGAGGAGACGACCATGACAACCTATCCGATTGATCTGACTGTCAAACCGCAGGTCGAGGCGTTCTTTGACACCGACACCAACACGATCAGTTATATCGTCAAAGACCCTGCCTCGGACGCATGCGCCATCATCGACAGTGTGATGGATATCGACTATGCCGCCGGGCGCATCACCCATGCCCATGCCGACAAGATGATCGCCCATGTCCGCGCCCAGAACCTGCGGCTGGAATGGATCATTGAAACCCACGTCCACGCCGACCACCTGTCAGCCGCGCCCTATATCCAGAACGCTCTGGGCGGCAAGATCGGCATCGGCGACAAGATCATGGTCGTGCAGGATGTCTTTGGCAAGATCTTCAACGAGGGCACCGAGTTTCAACGCGACGGCAGCCAGTTTGACGCGCTGTTCAAGGATGGCGATACCTACAGCGTTGGCCATATGCAGGCCGTGGCAATAGCCACACCCGGCCACACCCCCGCCTGCATGGTGCATGTGATGGGCAACGCGGCCTTTGTCGGCGACACGCTGTTCATGCCCGACGGCGGTTCGGCCCGCGCCGATTTCCCGGGCGGCGACGCAGGCCAGCTTTATGATAGCATCCAGAAGGTTCTGGCCCTGCCCGACGCGATGCGACTGTTCATGTGCCACGATTACGGCCCGAACGGCCGCGATATTAAGTGGGAAACCACCGTCGCCGAAGAGAAGGCCCACAACATTCATGTGGGCGGCGGCAAGACCAAGGCTGATTTCGTCAAATTCCGCACCGAACGCGATGCATCACTGGCGATGCCCCGCCTGATCATTCCGTCGCTGCAAATCAACATGCGCGCGGGCGAAGTGCCCAAGGACAAGGACGGGAACGCGATGCTGAAGGTTCCGGTGAACCTGCTTTAGGCGACCCCGCAGGGAGGCGGATTTCATGGATATCAAGAAAATCAACGACGCAATCTCGGTCTCGCCGCAAATCAATGCGGCGGACATGGCCGATATCAAGGCGCAGGGCTTTCGCGCGCTGATCTGCAATCGCGCCGATGGCGAAGGTGCCGATCAACCGACATTTGCCGAGATCGAGAAGGCCGCGACAAAAGCAGGCCTTGAGGCGCGCTATATTCCAATTGCGGGCGGCATGGCGAGCGATGCTGATGCGGCGGCCTTCGGGGCGGCACTGAACGAAATGCCCGGCCCGGTTCTGGGCTATTGTCGCACCGGCACGCGGTCGGCCACTCTATGGTCGCTGAGTCAGGCGAAAAGCCTGCCTACGGCGACCATCCTTTCCGCCACCAAGGCCGCAGGCTATGACATGAGCGGCGTCGTGCGCCGCATCGTGAACGGTGGGTCCACCCCGACCACCAGCGCCGACGCCACTTATGACGTGGTGATCGTGGGTGCGGGGGCTGCGGGCATTGCCGTTGCCGCAAGCCTGTTGTCTCGCAAACCGGGGCTGGAGATAGCGATCATCGACCCGGCCGACATCCACTATTACCAGCCCGGCTGGACAATGGTCGGCGCCGGTATATTCGAGGCGCAGTCCACCGCAAAAACCATGGGATCATTGATCCCGCGCGGGGTGCATTGGATCAAGGCCGCCGTGGCCGCGTTTGAACCGAAGGAGAATGCGGTCATTCTGGAGGGCTGCCGCGTGGTGGGCTACAAGCGCCTGATCGTCTGCCCGGGGCTGAAGCTGGATTGGGCCAGGGTTGAGGGGCTGGTCGATACGCTGGGCCGCAATGGAGTAACCTCCAACTACCGCTACGATCTGGCACCTTATACATGGGAACTGGTGCAGGGCCTGAAAAAGGGCCGCGCGATCTTTACCCAGCCGCCGATGCCGATCAAATGTGCGGGTGCGCCGCAAAAGGCAATGTATCTGTCGGGCGATGCGTGGTTCCGCAATGGCGCGCTGAACAACATCGACATCCAGTTCAACAACGCGGGCGGCGTCTTGTTCGGGGTCAAGGCCTATGTCCCGGCGCTTGAGGAATACGTCAGGAAATACAACGCGCATCTGAACTTTTTCCACAATCTTGTGGCGGTCGATGGTCCTGCCAAAAAGGCGTGGTTCGACGTGGCCAAACCCGACACACCCGTGCAGCGGATCGAGATGGATTTTGACATGATGCATGTCTGTCCGCCCCAGACCGCACCCGATTTCATCCGCGTCTCGCCGCTTGCCGATGCGGCGGGCTGGGTGGATGTGGATCAGGCGACCCTGCGTCACAAGACCTATGACAACATCTGGTCGCTGGGCGATGTCATGAACGCGCCCAATGCCAAGACCGCCGCAGCAGCACGCATGCAAGCGCCGGTCGTGGCGGACAATGTCGTGGCCGACATCGGCGGCGGATCGCCCGTCTCGCAATACAATGGCTACGGCTCCTGCCCCTTGACGGTAGAGCGGGGCAAGATCGTGCTGGCCGAGTTTGGCTATGGCGGAACACTTTTGCCCAGCTTTCCCAAATGGCTGGTCGACGGCACGAAACCCACCCGTGCCGCCTGGTTCCTGAAGGAAAAGGTTCTGCCACCGGTTTACTGGCAGGCCATGTTGCGGGGCCGGGAATGGATGGCCAAACCCGAAAAGATCACCGTGAACTGACCCGATCAGCGGCGGGCGATTGGCAATGTGACGGCGCGGGGCAGCATCGGCGAAAGCGTGACCGCGCAGACTCTGGCCGGGCTTTCCGGGGTGATCGGGCTTGCGATCAGGCTGTTCCGGCTGGGGTTCGGTGCGAACTTCCTGTCGCATCCGGTGAATTCCGGGCAGCTTGCCATGGTCGGTGGTGAACTTTGATGCCGGGGCGGAAACGGCGATGGGGCGTGGAAACCGGCGTTTCGGCGGCGATCAACCCGTGGATCCTGATTTTTCTTTACAAGACCTCGCACCCGCATGTGGCGGAGGTTGGGCTGATGCCCGGCACCCGGCATTTCCGCAACGTCCTGCGCCATGAGGTGGATACGACCCTTTGGTGCTGACGCTGCGGGCGGATGAAAGCCAGTATTTCCCATCGCCCGCTTTCGGGAAGATTGCATCCACCATCGCATCGCGTCGGACAGCAAGGTGGGGCTTCAAGAAAGGAGTGTTGCGCATAGCCTTGCGGAGTGAACCTGTCGGGCGGGATGTTGGTTTCGTAGTAGGGTGCGCTCTGTGAATGGACCAAGGCAAACCCTGACACCGGGCGGGCACGCGCGGTATGACGGCAGACGCCAGATCACGTCGTTGCCGGAAAATCAAGCAATGTGCCGCTCTGTCACATTTTCGCGAAAGACAGGTACCGACGGGCGTATCACCACACCGTTTCGGCAATGTTCCCGATTGACAGATGCCAAGCAACGTTTGCCAATGGAAATATCTTCCGGGCATGCTCGGTCAATCGACATGCGCGGGGTCTGCTTGTAACAAATCTGTCCGAAAACACATCTATCAAACAAAACAGGTGGCTCCATGTCGGCCGCCATAAAATCTGTCAGGGAGTTTCACGATGACTGTAGAAAAAAGCGGCCTCAACCGCCGCCGGTTCCTTTCGCAATCCGCCATTGGCGCGGGTATGCTGGCAGCCCCGGCGCTGATCTCGTCCAAGGCACTGGCCTCGTCGGGCGAGTTGAACTTTACCGGCTGGGCCGGCTATCCGAACTTTGCCGAAAAGGTGTTTCCGGCGTTTACCGCTGCGACCGGCATCACGGTGAACTTCACCGAACAGCCCGATCAGGACACGATGTTCGCCCAAGCCAAGGTAGCGCTTGAAGCAGGCGGGATCGACATGATCGAACCAACCATCGACCGTTGGGGCGGCTGGGCATCGAACGGCCTTCTTGCCGCATGGGATCCGGCCAAGCTTTCAATGGACAACTACCTGCCTGGTCTGGCTGATGGCGTTGCGGCAACGCGGTCCATGACGGCGGATGGCGCGCTGATGTATGTGCCTTCGGTCTGGGGCACGGAATCCATTGTTTACAACAAAGAAGCTGCAAAGCTGGGTGAGCCTGCGTCTCTGGGCGCCCTGTTTGATCCGGCCAACCAGGCCGTTCTGCGCCCGCATTCGGCACTTGCTGCAATGGGTCGCTGGCTTGACGCACAGGGCAAACTGCCGCGTCCGTGGATGGATGGCTATTCCGACATGGGGGCGATGGTCGAGTTGTGGGATATCGCCTTGGCCGAGGCCGTGAAAGCCAAGGGCAACGTGGTGCAGTTCTGGTCGGGCGAAAACGAAGCCAACGCAGGCTTTGTTGCCAATGGCGCGACCGTGGGTCTGTGCTGGGATTCGACCGGCTTCAACCTGCGCAATGACGGCTATGGCTACATCGCCCCGACCGAGGGCGCGTTCGCCTGGCATCAGGGTCTGGTCATGATGAAAAACGCCGTAAACGTCGATCAGGCGCACGAACTGGCCAAGTGGGTTTCCACCGCCGAAGGTGCGGCCATGTGGGCAACCGCCTTCTCGGCCAACCCGGTTGGCAAAGGCGCTGCCGAACTGCTGGACCCCGAAGTTTCGGCTTATTATTCCGGCACATTCGACGAGGCGGCGCTTGCCAATCTGTGGTGGTGGCCGGAACAATCTGCTGAATTCATCGCCAAGCGCGGCGAATATGCCGACAAGTACAAGGCCTCGTAAGCCTTGACCAGTTGACGGCACGCCGGGTCCTGAACGACCCGGCGTGCCTGTTTTTGCAGCGCTGGTTGGGCGATGGCTCCATCGTTTGGCGCGTGCTGGCTCTATTCATTGCGCGGCCTGAAGGGCCTGCTAATCTTGCCGCACAAAGACGGCCAAAAGAATGCCACCGGGGATAAAGGGAAATCTGATGAGCGCAGGCATTGACCTCGACAACGTCTGTTGTGATTTCGGCACGTTCCGCGCCGTCGATCATGTCAATGTCAACATCCAGCCCGGCGAGTTCTTTTCGTTCCTTGGCCCGTCCGGGTGCGGCAAGACAACGATCCTTCGAATGATCTCGGGCTTTACCGAACCCACACAGGGCGCGATCCGCATCGGCGGCAAGGATATGAAGGGGCAACGCCCCAACCAACGCCCGACCGCGCTGATCTTCCAGAACCTCGCGCTGTTCCCGCTGATGCCGGTCTGGGAAAACATCTCTTTCGGGCTTGAGGTGCGGGGCGTAGACAAGGCCAGACGCCGCGAACGGGCCGAGGAATTGCTTGCGCTGGTCGATCTTCCCGGCGCGGGCGACAAAATGATCAGCCAGCTTTCGGGCGGCCAGAAACAGCGCGTGGCGATTGCCCGCGCGCTGGCGGTGGAGCCTTCGGTCATGCTGCTGGACGAACCGTTGTCGGCGCTGGATTTGAAACTGCGTCAGAACATGCGTGCGGAACTGCGCGCCATTCAGAAACGCACCGGCGTTACCTTCGTGTTCATCACCCATGATCAGGGTGAGGCGCTGGCGATGTCAGACCGGGTCGGGGTGATGAGCCACGGCAAGCTGCAACAAGTCGCCAACCCGCGCGACATCTACAACAACCCGGTCAACGGCTTTGTCGCGTCATTCGTGGGCGAAAACAATATCCTGCCGGGAACGGTCAGCCAGACGACCGATGGCATGGCCAGTTTCCAGACAGATGTGGGCCAGTTTCGCGCTCGCTTTGCACCCGTGCCAACCGGGCAACCCCTGAAGCTGTATGTCCGCCCCGAACACATGACCCTGTCCGCGACCGAGGGTGCCGAAAACTCGGTTCCGGTGACCGTGGGAGATGTGTCGTTCGAGGGGAACTTCATCGCTGTGCAGGCACGCACCCAAACGGGCGTGCACATGGTGGCCGAACTGCGCAATGATGGCGCGGCAACAGTGCCCGCCACGGGATCGCGGATGCACATGACGTTCGATGCTGCCCGCGCGTCAATTCTGCCGGACGAATCCGGGGCGGGGGCATAAGAAATGACTGAACTTCTGCGCCGTTATGGCACCGGGCTGACTGCGACCTTTCTGTTGCTGACGGCGTTCTGGCTGCTCATCCTGTTGATCCTGCCGAACCTTACGATGTTCGAAAGCAGTTTCCGCCCGTATCTTCCCGTGACCGAGATCGGCGGGCCGAAGGATGTGTATTCGCTGGGCAACTACGCCAAGATTCTGGGGAATGAGGTTGATCTGACGGTCCTTGGCGTGGCCTTTCCGGTGCCCGTCCGGGTAAAAGTGTTCCTGCTGACGATCTTCTATTCCGTCGTCGTCACGATCATCACATTTGTTCTGGCCTATCCACTGGCCTTTTACCTTGCAAAGATCGTCTCGCCCCGGTCGCTGCCGACACTGTTTTTGCTGTTGTTCGTGCCGCTTTGGGTATCCGAGGTGCTGCGGTCTTTTGCGTGGTTCATCATCCTGACCCTGAAGGGCCCGCTGAATGCCGTTCTGATGTCGCTTGGCATAATCGACACCGAAATCCGCTGGATCGCAGGGTTCAGCCCGGTGATCATCGGGTTGGTTTATACTTACGTCCTGTTCATGGTGTTCCCTCTGTATAACGCCATGCAATCGCTCGACAGCAACCAGATCGAGGCGGCCGAAGATCTGGGCAGCCCGTGGTGGCGCACGCATTGGCGGGTGATCCTGCCCCATTCCAAACCGGGCATAGCGTCGGGTGCGGTGATGGTCTTCATGCTGTCGGCGGGCTCGCTTCTGGTGCCGTCGCTGCTGGGCTCTACCACGTCGGGGTGGTTCACGCAGACCATTCAGGGGATCATGCTGGAATCACAGGACTGGAACGCAGGCGCGGCCTTTGCCTTCATGCTGCTGATCGCCTGCACGCTGTTTGTCAGCCTGATGATGCGGGTCTTTGGCGTCAAACTTTCAGACATCGCGAAATAGGGGGGATCATGCACAAGACGCGCAATTTCCTGTTCCATTTCTACATGGCTCTGTTCCTGATCTATCTGCTGGTGCCCCTGCTGGTCATGGGCGGGGCCGCATTCAATGACAGCAAGCTGCCCACCGTCTATCCGTGGAGGGGCTTCACCGACCAGTGGTTCATCGCGATGTGGAATGACAAGCGCATCTGGGTGTCATTCCGCAATACGTTGCTGGTGGCGCTTGCGGTCGTGGCTTTGGCAGTACCCATCGGCACGGCAGGGGCGATCCTGATCAACTCTATCTCCGGGCGGGCACGCTCGGCGCTGTACGGGTTGATGGTGGCACCAATTCTGATCCCCGGTGTGGTGATCGGGATTTCCACGCTGCTGTTCTGGAACAACCTGTCCATCGGGTCGGGGCTGCATCTTTCTGTGCTGGGGCAGGTCAGCTACATCGCGTCTTTCGTGATGCTACTGGTTCTGGCGCGCCTGCAAAGTTTCGATGCGGGGCTGGAAGAAGCGGCGCTGGACCTTGGCGCATCCCATGGCCAAGTCATGCGCCGCATCCTGTTGCCGCATCTTTACCCGGCGATTGGTGCGGGGGCGGCGATTGCGTTCTTCCAGTCGATCGAGAATTTCAACGTGACCCTCTTCACCCGAGGCAATGCCGATACGTTGACGGTCTATGTCTTCTCCAAAGTCCGCTCGGGCATCACGCCGACGATCAACGCGCTGGCGCTGATTTTGATATCGGTGACACTCCTGCTGGCCATTCTGTACGAATTGAACCGGCGCCGCAAAGTCCGGCAGGAACGGCTGCTGGCCGCCCCGGCCGAGGATTAGGCGCGTTTGGCCATCGCGGTGGCCAACACGCACATCAACTCGAACATCAGGGAAACACCCAGCCAAGCGGTGTTGCCGGATGGGTCAAACGGCGGCGACACCTCTACCAGATCGGCCCCGATCAGGTTGACGCCTGCCAGTTCGCGCACCACCTGCTGCGCCTGAAAGCTGGTCGGGCCGCCGATTTCCGGAGTGCCGGTCCCGGGGGCAAAGGCGGGGTCGACAAAGTCGATATCAAAGGTGCAATAGGTCGGCGAAGTGCCCACGATCTCACGCGCTTCTGCCATGACATTGGCGATACCACGGGCAAAAAACTCTTCAATGCGGATGATCCGCACGCCCTGCGCGACGCCCCAATCCACATCGTCCGAGTTATATGCGGTGCCGCGAATACCGATCTGGACCATGCGCCTGGGATCAATCAGCCCTTCCTCGATGGCACGGCGGAAGGGGGTGCCATGGGTAAACTTGCTGCCACCGAAATAGCTGTCGAAAAGATCGGTGTGGCTGTCGAACTGGATCAGACCGACCGGGGCCGTCTTTCCCAAGGCGCGCAGCACCGGCAAAGTCGACAGATGATCGCCCCCCGCCGTCATGGGCACAATGCCGCGCGCGACCAACGCATCGTAAAACGCAGTGATCCGCGCCAAGCTGTCGTGCAGATCGGCGGGGTTGGTCGAAACGTCGCCCAGATCGGCGCAGTTGACGGTCGCAAAGGGGTTTACTCCGGTCACCGGATTGCCCGCGCGGATCATCGTGGAAAGGTCGCGCAACTGGCGTGGGCCATGCCTTGGGCCGGGGCGGTTCGTCGTGCCGCCATCCCACGGAATGCCGACCAATCCCATCTGCACGGCCGCGTATTCCACATCTTTCGGCGTCAGATAGGGCAACCGCATGAAACTGGGCACGCCCGCAAAGCGCGGAAGTTCAATGGCCGAAACGGGCTGGAAGAACGGGTTCGGCACCATATCTGCCCTTACCCCGGACTCATCCCGCGCAACCGTTCCGACCGGCGGCGCATGATTTCCAGCGTTGACAGCAGCACCACCGAGATCACCACCAGCACCGTTGCTGCAGCCAGGATCGTCGGGCTGATCTGCTCGCGCAGGCCGGTGAACATC
>JBGSRQ010000376.1:0-4879 GCA_041737515.1 Rhodobacterales bacterium
GTATCGCGCAGACGTTGGGCCGCGACCATGCCGGGCAGCATCTCGTCGGGCAAAGCGCTGCAATGGGCGGCGGCCTGTTCCGCCTCGCGGGCGGTCTGGTCAACGGGGGCCAATGGCGTGTTCAAGCCAAAGCGCGACGCATCCGCGCCAAAAGGCTTCGCCGCGCCCTCGCTCATTGCCTGACGCACGGTCTGGATTGGCAGATCGCCGCCGTAGATCGCCGCATCCGGGGCCGCGCCAATAATCGGATAATACATTGCGAAATCGGGCCAGCCACTTTTTTCCCAGTCCAGCGCCTTGGCCAAAGCGACCGGATCATTACGCAACGGCGGCACGCGTGCGGCCTTGTCAGGGGTCAGCATTTCGAACACCAGTGCTGCAGGGCCGATTGCCGAGACCGCCCGCGTCTGATGGGCGTGATGAGCGGGGTTGTCATGCACCTCACCAAGGATCACCACATCCGCGGGTGGCAGATGGTCAAGCCCGGACACCGATATTTCTTCGGCACTCAAGGCGCCTGCAAAGGCTGGAACCGCAAGACACAGCGCAGCCCAGCCCGATTTCATAGAAAGTGCAGCACTTCGCGCGACTGGTTTTCCAGAGTGCGGCGCAGTTTGGTGAAGGCCGCTGCCTCCAACTGGCGCACCCGCTCTTTCGAAAGGCCAAGTTCCGCACCAAGGCTTTCCAGCGTGCGGCCTTCCTCGCGCAGCTTGCGCTCGGTCACGATAAAGCGTTCCCGCGGATTCAGCGTGCCCAAGGCGCTGATCAGCCAGTCGCGCAGTTGTGCGGAATCGTGCGATTCTTCTACAACCTCGGCGGCCTGAACGCCGTCGTCCTCAAGCGCGTCAATCCACTCGCGCCCCTCGTCTTCCGACGACTGCGTTGCATTCAGCGAGAAGTCAGACCCGGAAAGCCGCCCCTCCATCATTTCAACATCGGCCAACGGGACGCCAACCTCGCGCGCGATCCGTTCGCGCAACTGATAACCGTCAAGCTGCTCGCCGGCCTGTTCGGCCTCACGCTCCAGCTTCGCCTGAACCCGGCGCATGTTGAAAAACAGTGATTTCTGGCTGGAGGTAGACCCGGTCCGCACCATCGACCAGTTGCGCATCACATAATCCTGAATCGATGCCTTGATCCACCAGACCGCATAAGTCGAGAATCGCACACCACGATCGGGATCAAACTTGTCGGCGGCTTTCATCAGCCCCAACGACGCCTCCTGGATCAAATCGTTCATCGGCGCGCCGTAGCGGCGGAATTTCGACGCCATCGAAATCGCAAGCCTCATGTAGGCCGTGATCAGGCGATGCAGGGCCGCCTCGTCGCGCTGATCGCGCCAGGCATAGGCCAGCCTCAATTCCGTTTCTGCATCAAGAAGTTCCGCCTTCATCGCTTGGCGGGACATGGTCTGGTCGTTATATCCGTCAAGCGCCATGATAAGCTCCTCGGTTGGATAACGTCGCAGGTTGGCGTCTTGTTCCAACCTTCACGTTCCCATTACGAGGCAAACCTGTGACCGGATCAAAACATTTTGCCGAAAAACTTCCACACTTTTGCGTGGTGACGGGGGGCGCACGGTCGGGGAAGTCACGGTTTGCCGAAAGTCTTGTGCGCAGCACGGGGCGGCCAAAGGTCTATATTGCGACAGCGCAGGCATGGGACGACGAAATGCGCGATCGTATCGCGCAGCACCGCGCGGATCGCGGGCACGATTGGCAAACAGTCGAGGCCCCGCGCGATCTTGCCGCCACCTTGGCGCATATTCCGGCAGATGCCTGCGTTTTGGTCGATTGCGCGACATTGTGGCTGACCAATCAGTTGCTGGCCGACGCGGATCTTGAGACCGAATCGGATGCGCTGCTGCACGCCGTGTCGGCTTGCGCGGCCCCCGTGGTGGTGGTCACGAACGAGGTTGGCTGGGGCATCGTGCCCGATAACGCGCTGGCCCGAAAGTTCCGCGATGCCCAGGGACGGCTCAATCAGCGCATGGCGGCCAAGGCAGGGCTGGTTGTGGCGGTGATGGCGGGGCTGCCTTTGGTCTTGAAGGGCAATCTGCCCGAGGAGGCGGCTTGACCCGCTTCTGGTGGGTGCGCCACGGCCCGACCCATGCGAAAACCATGGTCGGATGGAGCGACCTGCCCGCCGATCTTTCCGATGTGGCGTCACTCGCGCGGTTGCGCGCCTATCTGCCGGATGCCCCGGTCATCTCCTCGGATCTGTCGCGCGCCATCACCACCGCCGACGCCTTGATGCGCCCTCGCCTGCCACACAACCCAGCCCTGCGCGAGATGCATTTCGGCGCATGGGAGCAGCGCTCTTTTGCCGAGATCGAGGCGGAAACCCCCGACCATATCCGCGCCTTCTGGGAAACTCCTGGCGAGGTGCGCCCACCGGGGGGCGAAAGCTGGAATGATCTTTTCGGACGGGTGACGCGTGCCACTCAGGCTTTGGCGATCGAGTATCGGGGCAGTGACATCATCATCGTCGCACATTTCGGCGCGATCCTGTGTGCGCTTCAACAGGCAGCAAACCTGACGACCGAGGAAGCCTTCGGCCACCGCATCGACAATCTGTCTGTCACCGACCTGACCCTTGGCCCGCAGGGATGGACGGTGGGCGCAATCAATCACAAACCGTGATGCACGACGCCAAAAATCAGCGCTTTCCCCGCAGCATGAACCTGCCATAGCCTGCCCGCAACCCAAGGAGGCCCGGATGACCCATACCCTTGCCATCGGCGACCGCGCTTATTCCAGTTGGTCGCTGCGCGGCTGGCTCTTGTTTGATGCCTTCGGCATTGCCGTGGCCACCCGCACGGCGCGGCTTTATACCGACGAACTTCCCGCCCTTCTGGCCGAATTTCCGCCCGCCCGCACCGTTCCGGTTCTGCGCACGGATGACGGCACCGTCATCCCCGAAAGCCTTGCGATTGCCGAGGAGCTTGCCTCACGCCACCCGGATGCAGGCATCTGGCCCAACAGTTCCAAGGCCCGCGCCGCGGCCCGCGTTCTGGCATCGGAAATGCACGCGGGCTTTGGGGCGCTGCGCAGCCATTGCCCGATGAACCTGCGCGTCAGTTATTCCGATTGCGCACCAACGGATGCCGTTCTGGCCGATCTGGCCCGGCTTGAAGCCATCTGGGGCTGGGCAAGGGCGCAATCCGGGTCACAAGGCCCGTGGCTGTGTGGCGAGTATTCCGCAGCGGATGCGTTCTTTGCGCCTGTGGCGGCACGCATCGCGGGCTATGGCCTGCCGGTCGGCGCGCAGGCTGCCGCTTATGTGACCGCCCACCTTGCACACCCGTCCTTCCGCCGCTGGCGCGCGATGGGCATGATCGACGGTGCCGATCAGGAATTCTACCGCCGCGATTACCCCCAGCGCCCCTGGCCCGGCCCCGAACCCGTTCCGGCGATGCGGACAGACGGCCCGTCGGTCAACACCGCCTGCCCCTATTCCGGCAAGCCGGTCACACATTACCTGTCGGCGGGTGGCAAGACCTACGGCTTTTGCAACGCCTTTTGCCGCGACAAGACAATGGCCGACCCCGAAGCCTGGCCGAAATTCATGAACATTTACCAATCTTAAACCATTCCCCCCTAGCCGTTAACCAACGTAAAGGGGAACGGGAATGGTGGCGCGCGCCTATACGGTGGCTTTCGAAGGGGTCGAGGCGCGGATGGTCGAGGTGCAATGCGCCATAGCCGCCGGATTGCCCGCGTTCACCATCGTGGGCCTGCCCGACAAGGCCGTGTCCGAAGCACGCGAACGGGTGCGCGCAGCGCTGGCCTCGATGTCCATCGCGCTGCCGTCCAAACGGATCACCGTCAACCTTTCGCCCGCCGATCTGCCCAAGGAGGGTTCGCATTTCGACCTGCCCATCGCCTTGGCGCTGCTGGCGGCACTGGAGATCATCCCGAAGGATGAGGTCGAAGGCACAGTCGCCCTTGGTGAATTGTCCCTCGATGGCCGCCTGATCGCCGTGATCGGTGCCCTGCCCGCCGCCATGGCCGCCGCCGAGGAAGACCGCACGCTTTTGTGCCCCAAAGCCTGCGGGGCCGAGGCAGCATGGGTGGGGGCCACCGAAGTGCTGGCCGCCAATTCCCTGAACGAGGTGGTGCGCCACTATACCGGCCAGGCCCCGATCACCCCGGCCGAAGCGGGAGAAGTGACCGCCCCGCCACAGGGCCGCGATTTGCGCGATGTCAAAGGGCAGGAACGCGCCAAACGCGCGCTGGAGATTGCCGCCGCCGGACGACATCATGTGCTGATGGTGGGCAGCCCCGGGTCAGGCAAGTCGATGCTGGCAGCCCGCCTGCCGGGGATTTTACCGCCACTTTCCGCCCCCGAGGCGCTGGAAACCTCGATGATCCATTCGCTCGCAGGGCTGCTCAGCGAAGGCGGGATCAGCCGCATCCGCCCCTTCCGCGAGCCGCATCACACGGCGTCCATGGCAGCGATTGTAGGCGGCGGTCGCGGAGCCAAACCGGGCGAGATCAGCCTGGCGCACAACGGTGTCCTGTTCATGGACGAATTTCCCGAATTTCCCCGCCCGGTGCTGGAAACTCTGCGCCAACCCATTGAAAACGGAGAAGTCGTCGTCGCCCGCGCCAATGCGCATATCCGCTATCCCTGCCGGTTCCTTCTGGTTGCCGCCGCCAACCCCTGCAAATGCGGCTATCTTGCCGATCCTGCCCGCGCCTGCGCCCGCGTACCGGTCTGCGGTGAAGATTATCTGGGTCGCATTTCCGGCCCCCTGATGGACCGGTTTGATCTGCGCATAGAGGTGCCGCCGGTGGCCTATACCGACCTTGACCTGCCGCCCTCGGGCGACACCTCGGCCACCGTTGCCGCCCGCGTCGCCCGCGCGCGTGACGTG
>JBGSRQ010000381.1:0-2135 GCA_041737515.1 Rhodobacterales bacterium
CGCACCTCGATGACCTCTTCGGTCGGCACCAGAACTTCGCCAAACTCTTCTTCAAGCCCGGCATCCGTGACGGCTTGCTTGATCTGCTCGGCGATCTTCTTCTCGAAATTCGAGAGAACGCTCACCGAATACCACCGCTTCGCCATGCCTCAGTCACCTTTTCTGACCCGCGGGTATTCCCCCGGACGTCTTTTCATTTCAAGCGGTTAGACCGCAATGCCGGAATAAAAAACAGCGCGCAGCCCGAATCGCCGCACGCCATCATCCGCTAATCTTGGCCGGACATAGCCTTGGCCCAAGCCAAATTCAAGCGCAAAAGCCAGTGACCGGACGTCGCGTTCAGCTTACGCCGTTCACGATCTGCGTCAGACCAAAGCGGATCGCCAGGTCGACGAGGCTGAAAAAGGTCGCCGTCAATGCCGCCATGATGAACACCATCACCGTGGTCAGCAAAACCTCGCGACGGGTTGGCCAGACAAACTTGGCCACCTCGGTGCGGACCTGCTGGATGAACTGGATCGGGTTGGTGGTGGCCATGATGCGGGTCCGGTCAATTACTGTCGAGTTGGGATACGCGCTTGGCCCGCAATGTTCAAGCCGGTTAGCGCATTCGTGTCAGCCGTGGCCTTTTTCCGGTAGGGCAAGCCGTTCTATCCGGTCCCACCGGGCGTCGGGCCGAGATCCCGTTGCAAAGTCACAAGGCGCCTCCGCCAGAAAAACCGCGTGGATCAACACCGGAACCAGAAGGGATGCAGCAGGGGGAAAGGCCCACCGCCGCCTCGGCCGCATCGGTTTGCGCCACTGTGTCCATCTGCGTCTTGGTCAGACCCTTTCAGGTGCCGCGAAACAAGACAGTGCGGATCACGTCCGTGCCCGCAGCATGACCGTTCCCCCGCCTTGAACAATCCCACGCTCGGCGTCGGCCCAAAACGGGTTCAATCCGGAAATCAGATGCGGCCATTTCGGCACCGTGGCCTCAGGCTCACCGGCGCACGAAAATGGCAGGAGTTGGGGGACTCGAACCCACGACCCTCGGTTTTGGAGACCGATGCTCTACCAACTGAGCTAAACTCCTAGGCCTGAGCGGCAATTACGGCAGGGGGCGGGGGAAATCAAGGGCGGTTTTTGAACGGTGACGGTTTGGCATGGCCAATCTGGCGGATCATGTCTTCCAACAGCTCCAGATACCGGCGCCCGTCCGGTGCTTTACCGGTCAGGAAGGTGGGCCATTGCGGATTATGGCCGCGCGTGTGGCTTTCGGTCAGGGTCAACGAAGTGCCCGTTGCCTGCGCAAGTGCTGCGGCACGACGCGGGTTGGCGATGGGAATGATCCAGTCGGTCGCGCTGTTGAACATGTGGCAGGGCGGACCACCCGCCGACAGCCGCCACGGCATGACCACCGCTGCCGAAATCGCCATCACCGCGTCGGGGAGTTGCAACCGCGACGCCCATTCGGCAGGTGGATGCGCCAGCGCAAGGCCCGCGATCCCGCCCGCCGACAAGCCAAGTATCACAATCGGCAAACCAGCGGTCAGCGGCGTGACCCGACCTGCGCGTAAAGCCCGGATCGCGGCAGACGCATCAAAGATCGCCGCCGCAAAGGCCGGGCCGCACAGGGCCTTTGCAACCCCCGCCCCGCGCGCAGCGGCGCGCCTCTGGATACTGGCGCTGATACGCTGATCTTCGGGCGAAAACGCATCAATCCCGGTGTTCAGCCGATAGTCCGCCGCCGCCAGAGCAAGTCCTTTGCCCTCCACCACCTGCGCAAGAGCCGCCGTTTCCGTGCCCCGGCGCGCGCCTTTGCGAAAGCCGCCGCCATGCAGATAAAGGATCACTGCGCGTGGCGGTTCGGATGGCAACAACAGGTCCAGCGACAAAGCGCGCGCAGGGTCAAAGCACAGTCCGTTGACCCAGGTCACGCCCATGCCCCCGAAACGCAAAAGCGCGCGAGGTTGCCCCCGCGCGCCTTGCCGATGCCGGCAACCGGCACCCTACCGATTACTCAATGATCTTCGACACGACGCCTGCACCGACGGTGCGGCCGCCTTCGCGGATGGCGAAGCGCAGTTTTTCTTCCATCGCGATCGGCTGGATCAGCTCGACGTTGAACTTCAGGTTGTCGCCCGGCATCACCA
>JBGSRQ010000382.1:0-36551 GCA_041737515.1 Rhodobacterales bacterium
TGGTGATGCCGGGCGACAACCTGAAGTTCAACGTCGAGCTGATCCAGCCGATCGCGATGGAAGAAAAACTGCGCTTCGCCATCCGCGAAGGCGGCCGCACCGTCGGTGCAGGCGTCGTGTCGAAGATCATTGAGTAATCGGGACGGGCGGGGTTCACCCCCGCCCAGACCCAAGCCCGAAGGCAGAGAACATGGCTAGTCAAACGATCCGCATCAGGCTGAAAGCCTTCGATTATCGCGTGCTGGATGCCAGCACCGAGGAAATCGTGAATACCGCAAAGCGGACGGGGGCGCAGGTGCGCGGCCCGATCCCGTTGCCAAACAAGATTGAGAAGTTCACGGTTCTGCGTGGACCCCACATCGACAAGAAGTCGCGCGACCAGTGGGAAATCCGGACGCACAAGCGTCTTCTTGATATCGTCGATCCGACCCCGCAGACCGTGGACGCGCTGATGAAGCTCGACCTCGCGGCTGGCGTGGATGTCGAGATCAAAGTTTAAGGGGCCGGACAGATGCGCTCTGGAGTGATTGCAAAAAAGCTGGGCATGACCCGGTTGTTTCTGGAAGACGGAAAGCAAGTGCCGGTAACGGTTCTGCAGCTTGACAGTCTTCAGGTTGTGGCTCAGCGCACAGCCGACAAGGATGGCTACACCGCCGTTCAGTTGGGTGCGGGCGTGGCCAAGGCAAAGCGGACTTCGGCCGGCATGCGGGGGCACTTTGCCCGCGCCAATGTCGAGCCCAAGCGCAAGATCGCGGAATTCCGGGTGACCCCGGATTGCATGATCGGCGTGGGTGAGGAAATCACCGCTGACCACTATTTCGCCGGCCAGTTTGTGGATGTGGCGGGAACGTCCATCGGCAAAGGTTTTGCGGGGGCGATGAAGCGGCACAATTTTGGCGGTCTGCGGGCCAGCCACGGTGTGTCGGTCAGCCACCGCTCGCACGGGTCCACAGGCCAGTGCCAGGACCCTGGCAAGGTGTTCAAGGGCAAGAAGATGGCGGGCCATCTGGGTGCCGTTCGCACCACAACGCAGAACCTGCAGGTCGTGCGTACCGACAGTGACCGTGGCCTGATCATGATCAAAGGCGCGGTTCCGGGTTCGGCCGGCGGTTGGGTCACGATCAAGGATGCGGTCAAGAAAGCCGTGCCTGCAAACGTGATCATGCCTGCCGCGCTGCGGTCGGCGGGTGAAGCCGCCAAGAAGGCAGCCGAAGCCGCAGCCGAAGCCGCTGCCGCCGAGGAAGCAGCCCGCGCCGAAGCGCTTGCTGCGGAAGCCGCAGCAGCGGAAGAAGCAGCGCTTGCTGCCGCCGAAGCCTCGACCCCCGAGGATGACGCCGCAACAGATGCCCCGGTTGAAGGAGGCGACAAAAATGAAGGCTGATGTCATCAAACTGGATGCCGGCAAGGCTGGCACCATCGAGCTTGACGATGCGATCTTCGGTCTGGAAGTGCGCGCCGACATCCTGCACCGTGTGGTGCGTTGGCAGCGGGCGAAATCCCAGGCTGGCACCCACTCGACGCTGACCCGCGGCGAAGTGTCCTATTCGACCAAGAAGATCTACAAGCAAAAAGGCACCGGTGGCGCGCGCCACGGTTCCAAGAAGGCTCCGATTTTCCGTCATGGTGGTGTGGTAAAGGGTCCGACTCCGCGCAGTCATGCGCATGATCTGCCCAAGAAGTTCCGCGCCCTTGGTCTGCGCCATGCGCTGTCGGCGAAAGCCGCGGCGGGTGAGTTGATCATTCTGGATGCTTGCACGATGGCCGAGGCGAAATCCTCGTTCCTGGCCAAGGCAGCGAAGGAATTGGGCTGGAAGCGCGTGCTGGTCATTGATGGTGCCGAAGTGAACGCGAATTTCGCACTTGCCGCGCGCAACATCGAAGGCATCGACGTGCTGCCCTCGATGGGCGCGAATGTGTATGACATCCTCAAACGTGATCAGCTTGTGATCACGAAAGCGGGTGTCGAGGCTTTGGAGGCCCGTTTGAAATGAGCGTGAAACCCGAACATTACGACGTGATCAAGAAGCCGATCATCACCGAAAAGGCCACCATGGCCTCGGCCGCGAATGCGGTTGTGTTTCAGGTGGCGATGGAGGCGTCCAAGCCGATGATCAAAGAGGCAGTCGAGGCTGTCTTTGGCGTCAAGGTCAAGGCCGTGAACACTTCGATACTCAAGGGCAAGACCAAAAAGTTCAAGGGCCGCCCCGGCGTGCGCTCGGACAAGAAGAAAGCCTATGTGACGCTCGAAGAGGGAAATACCATCGACGTCTCCACCGGCCTTTGATAGAAGGCCTCGAATCTGGCGGCCTCGGTGATCCGGGGCCGCTGTATTTTTCGAAAGGCGCGGGTGATCCTGCGTAAACCGGGGAGCTTCGGCGCCCTATAACCAAAGGGCCCGCAAGGGCCCGCCAAGCAAACGGAAGACAGAAAGCATGGCACTCAAGTCGTATAAGCCGACGACGCCTGGCCAACGAGGGTTGGTTCTGATCGACCGTTCGGAGCTTTGGAAAGGCCGCCCCGTTAAAGCCCTGACTGAGGGTTTGACGAAATCGGGTGGACGGAACAATACCGGACGCGTCACAATGTGGCACCACGGCGGGGGCGCAAAGCGCTTGTACCGCATCGTCGATTTCAAACGTCGCAAGTTCGATATGCCCGCAGTTGTGGAACGGATCGAATATGACCCGAACCGCACCGCGTTTATCGCGCTGGTCAAATATTCGGATGGCGAGTTGGCCTACATCCTGGCACCACAGCGTCTGGCCGTTGGTGACAGCGTTGTCGCTGGTGCCAAGACCGACGTGAAGCCGGGCAATGCCATGCCGTTTTCCGGCATGCCGATCGGCACGATCGTGCACAATGTCGAGCTGAAGGCCGGCAAGGGTGGACAGTTGGCACGCGCGGCGGGCACCTATGCCCAGTTCGTGGGCCGTGACGGTGGCTATGCGCAGATCCGGCTGTCGTCGGGCGAATTGCGCATGGTGCGTCAGGAATGCATGGCGACCATTGGTGCCGTGTCCAACCCCGACAACTCGAACCAGAATTTCGGTAAAGCAGGCCGTATGCGTCACAAGGGCGTCCGCCCGACGGTGCGCGGTGTTGCGATGAACCCGATCGACCACCCGCATGGCGGCGGCGAAGGCCGCACTTCGGGCGGCCGTCACCCGGTCACCCCGTGGGGCAAAGGCACCAAGGGGAACAAGACCCGCAAGAACAAGACCACGGACAAGTATATCGTCCGTTCGCGTAACGCGAAGAAAGGGCGCTGATCCATGTCACGTTCAGTTTGGAAAGGCCCGTTTGTTGACGCTTACGTGCTGAAAAAGGCCGAAAAGGCCAAAGAGGGCGGCAAGAACGAGGTGATCAAGATCTGGTCGCGCCGTTCCACCATCCTGCCGCAGTTCGTGGGGCTGACGTTTGCCGTCTATAACGGCAAAAAGCATATCCCCGTGAACATCAGCGAAGAAATGATCGGCCAGAAGTTCGGGGAATATTCCCCGACGCGGACCTATTACGGTCACGCCGCCGATAAAAAAGCCAAGAGGAAATAAGCCATGGGTAAGGAAAAGAATCCCCGCCGCGTGGCCGACAATGAGGCGATGGCACTGGCCCGCATGTTGCGCACCAGCCCGCAGAAGCTGAACCTTGTTGCGGGTCTGATCCGGGGCAAGAAAGTCGACAAGGCACTTGCCGACCTTTCGTTCTCCAAAAAGCGGATCGCGCAGGACGTGCTGAAATGCCTGCAGTCGGCTGTCGCCAACGCGGAAAACAACCACGGTCTTGACGTGGACGCGTTGATCGTTGCCGAAGCCTATTGCGGCAAGAACCTTGTCATGAAGCGTGGCCGTCCGCGGGCACGGGGCCGGTTCGGCAAGATCATGAAGCCGTTCAGCCAGATCACCATCAAGGTCCGTCAAGTCGGGGAGACTGCATAATGGGTCAGAAGGTCAATCCGATCGGTATGCGTCTTCAGGTCAACCGCACCTGGGACAGCCGCTGGTTCGCGGAGTCGAAAGACTACGGCAACCTGCTGCTGGAAGATCTGAAAATGCGCGCCTTCATCCATGAAGAGTGCAAGCAGGCCGGCATCAGCAAGGTCATCATCGAGCGTCCGCACAAGAAGTGCCGCGTCACGGTGCATACCGCACGTCCAGGCGTGATCATCGGCAAGAAGGGTGCAGACATCGAGGGTCTGCGCAAGAAGCTGATGGCGTTCACCAAATCGGAACTGCATCTCAACATTGTCGAGATCCGCAAGCCGGAGATGGATGCGCAGCTTGTTGCCGAATCCATCGCGCAGCAGATGGAACGCCGGGTGTCTTTCCGTCGTGCCATGAAGCGCGGCGTGCAATCGGCGATGCGGATGGGTGCGCTTGGCATCCGTGTGAACGTTGGTGGCCGTCTGGGCGGCGCCGAAATCGCCCGGACCGAATGGTACCGCGAAGGCCGTGTGCCGCTGCACACCCTGCGCGCCGACATCGACTATGCGCTGTCGGAAGCCACGACGCCCTATGGCATCATTGGTGTGAAGGTCTGGATCTTCAAAGGCGAAATCCTTGAGCATGATCCGCAGGCCCATGACCGCCGTCACGCCGAAGCGCAGGAAGGTGCGATTCCGCGCCAACCGCGCCGCGAACGCGCGTAAGGAGTAGAAAAGATGCTGCAACCAAAGCGCACCAAATTCCGCAAGCAGTTCAAGGGCCGCATTCATGGCGAGGCCAAGGGCGGCTTCCTTCTGAACTTCGGCACCTTCGGGCTGAAGGCCACTGAACCCGAGCGAGTGACCGCGCGGCAGATCGAAGCGGCCCGCCGCGCGATCACCCGCCACATGAAGCGTCAGGGCCGCGTCTGGATCCGGATTTTCCCGGATGTCCCAGTGTCGTCCAAACCCGTCGAAGTGCGGATGGGTAAAGGTAAAGGCTCGACCGATTACTGGGCGGCCAAGGTCAAACCGGGCCGGATCATGTTCGAGATCGACGGCGTGTCGGAAGTGATCGCGCGTGAGGCCCTGCGCCTTGGCGCGATGAAACTGCCGGTGCTGACCCGCGTGGTAATCCGCGAAGACTGGTAAAAATCGGGGTGAACCCTCACCCTACGCAATAGAGGCCCCTGCCGGAAACGGCCGGGGCTTTTTCAATTGCCCTACTTCAATGGTCGGGGTCAGCGTTTTCTCGCCTTTGATTTTGGTAAGGCAGGGGTCAGGGCAACGCATGACGAAAAGCCATTGGACGGAATTTCGCGGCATCCAATTGGCTACGGGATGGATGCCCGACTCGGGCGTGCCCATTCCAGAGTTGCCAGCAACCCCCGGAATCTATGCCGAAATCTATTGGCCCCTGCTTGGCGTCAGAATTGGCGAAACTGGCAATAGCATTCGTGCAAAGATCCGGCACGATGTCCGATGGTTCCAAAGCATGAAAGATGGGACCGCCCCTCCCGTGCAGCTGCGCAGAACGCTTCCGATCGCCAACGCTGCAAAGGCGACGGGTGCCGTTGGATTTGAGTTCTTCGTTGTAAGTGCCGACCCCCGCCTTGAGGACAAGCATCTGCGTCGGGAGTGTGAGCGGTTCATGTTCGAATGGGTGCGGAATGCAAAAGGCTTTGTGGATTGGAACAGGCAACGCAGTTGGCGGTGAACAACTGGGCCGATCCCCCAACTTCCCCCTTGCCCCACCCCGCCCCATCCCCTATACGGCCCCATCCACGGCTCCGGGGTGACTCGGAATCGGGGTTCAGCATTGATCCACCGGGTTCTGCGTAACCTTGCATCTAGGGCAGGGGCGCATCGGTGATTGTAAAAGGAAAACGGCATGACCGCCGAAGAACTGCGTACGAAAACGCCTGACCAGCTGCGCGACAGCCTGGTTGCGTTGAAAAAGGAAGCATTCAACCTGCGCTTCCAGCAGGCCACCGGCCAGCTTGAAAACACCGCCCGCATGCGTGTCGTCCGTCGTGACGTAGCGCGTATCAAGACGGTTCTGAACCAGAAAGCCGCGCAAGCGGCCGTGAATTGAGGGTGATCTGATGCCAAAACGTATCCTGCAAGGCGTTGTCACCTCAGACAAGAACGAACAGACCATCACCGTTCTGGTGGAACGTCGTTTCAAGCATCCGTTGCTGCAAAAGACCGTTCGGAAGTCCAAGAAGTACCGGGCTCACGACGAGAAGAATACATACAAGACCGGCGATTCTGTCCGCATCGAGGAATGTTCGCCGATTTCCAAAACGAAACGCTGGACTGTGGTGCTTGACGCGCAAGCGTAAGCCCTCGGTCCGGCTCCATCGAAACCCTGGGGAAATCCCCCAAAGGTCGGGAGTTACCAAATGATCCAGATGCAGACCAACCTTGAAGTTGCTGACAACTCCGGCGCGCGCCGGGTGCAGTGCATCAAGGTTCTGGGCGGTTCGCACCGCCGGTATGCTTCGGTCGGCGACATCATCGTGGTGTCGGTGAAAGAAGCCATTCCGCGCGGCCGCGTGAAGAAAGGCGACGTGCGCAAAGCCGTTGTCGTTCGCACCGCCAAGGAAGTCCGTCGCGAAGACGGCACCACCATCCGCTTTGA
Organism: Rhodobacterales bacterium; assembly: GCA_041737515.1. GTDB lineage: Bacteria > Pseudomonadota > Alphaproteobacteria > Rhodobacterales > Rhodobacteraceae > JBBQZP01. The sequence continues at coordinate 6,564 of JBGSRQ010000382.1, forward strand.
CAAGAATGCCGCCGTCATCCTGAACAATCAGGGTGAGCCTGTCGGAACCCGTATCTTCGGGCCGGTCGTGCGCGAACTGCGCGCCAAGAACTTCATGAAAATCATTAGCCTCGCGCCGGAGGTGCTGTAATGGCCGCAAAGTTGAAAAAAGGTGACACCGTGATGGTGTTGACCGGCAAGGACAAGGGCAAGACCGGCGAGATTACCTCGGTTGCCCCCAGCGCCAACAAGGCGATTGTCGATGGTCTGAACACCTCGATCCGCCACACCAAGCAAAGCCAGGCAACGCAGGGCGGCCGCCTTCCCAAGGCGATGCCGATGGACCTGTCCAACTTGGCCATCGTTGACAAGAACGGCAAACCCACCCGCGTCGGCTTCCGCATGGATGGCGACAAGAAGGTGCGTTTCGCCAAGACAACGGGAGACGTGATCTGATGCTGGATACTGCAACATACACCCCGCGTCTGAAGGCCGATTTCCACGCCCGCATCCGTGCGGCGATGAAAGAGGAATTCGCTTACAAGAACGACATGCAGATCCCGCGTCTGGACAAGATCGTGATCAACATGGGCGTTGGCGAAGCCGTCAAGGACACCAAGAAGGTCAAAACCGCCGCCGAACAGCTGACACTGATCGCCGGTCAGAAAGCCGTCGTCACCCATGCCAAGAAATCCATCGCAGGTTTCCGGGTTCGGGAAGAAATGCCGCTGGGCTGCAAGGTCACGCTGCGCGGCGACCGGATGTACGAATTTCTGGACCGTCTGATCACGATCGCTCTGCCCCGTGTCCGCGACTTTCGCGGCGTGAAAGGCACCTCGTTCGACGGCCGTGGCAACTATGCCATGGGTCTCAAGGAACAGATCGTGTTCCCCGAGATCGAGTTCGACAAGGTCGATGACGTACTTGGCATGGACATCATCATCTGCACCACCGCGAAGACCGACGCGGAAGCAAAAGCATTGTTGAAGTTCTTCAACATGCCCTTCACCAGCTGATCGCGAGGAAAAAGATATGGCGAAAAAATCCATGATCGAACGCGAACTCAAGCGTCAGCACCTTGTGAAGGTCTATGCCTCCAAGCGTGCCGCGCTCAAAGAGGTCGCGCGCAACCAGGAACTGCCGATGGAACAGCGCTTCAAGGCGCAGATGAAATTGGCCGAACTGCCCCGTAACTCGGCCGCGTCGCGTCTGCACAACCGGTGCGAACTGACCGGCCGTCCGCATGCGTATTACCGCAAGCTGAAACTTTCGCGCATCATGCTGCGTGATCTTGCCTCGTTCGGCCAGATCCCCGGCATGGTCAAGTCAAGCTGGTAAGGAGGTCGCACCATGATGATGAACGATCCTATCGGCGATATGCTGACCCGCATCCGCAATGCGCAGATGCGTGGCAAATCGACCGTGTCCACTCCGGCGTCGAAACTGCGCGCCTGGGTTCTGGATGTGCTGGCCGACGAAGGCTACATCCGCGGGTATGAGCGCAACGACACTGAAAATGGTCAGGGTGAGTTGGTGATCAGCCTGAAATACTTTGAAGGCACGCCCGTGATCCGTACGATCAAGCGCGTGTCCAAGCCGGGTCGCCGGGTCTATATGGGCGTGCAGGATATTCCTGTGGTCCGTAACGGCCTTGGTGTCTCAATCGTTTCGACGCCGAAAGGTGTCATGTCCGATGCAGCAGCACGATCCGCCAATGTTGGCGGCGAAGTGCTCTGCACCGTGTTCTGAGGAGGGTGCAATGTCTCGTATCGGCAAAAAACCCGTAACACTGCCCAAGGGCGTGTCAGCCTCGATCTCGGGTCAGTCCGTCGAAGTGAAGGGCCCGAAAGGCACCCGCAGCTTCCACGCGACCGACGACGTGACGCTGACGATGGAAAACGACGAAGTGACCGTCAAGCCGCGCGGCACGTCAAAGCGGGCGCGTCAGCAGTGGGGCATGGTCCGCAGTCAGGTCGAAAACCTGGTGACCGGCGTGACCACCGGCTTCAAGAAAGAGCTTGAGATTCAGGGCGTTGGCTACCGCGCAGCGATGAGCGGAAACGTGTTGAAGCTGTCGCTTGGTTACAGCCATGACGTGAACTTCGAAGTTCCCGATGGCGTGACCGTCACGGCACCCAAGCAAACCGAAATCGTTGTGGAAGGCATCGACCAACAGCTTGTTGGTCAGGTTGCTGCGAACATCCGAGAGTGGAAAAAACCCGAGCCCTACAAGGGCAAAGGCATCCGCTACAAGGGTGAATTCGTGTTCCGCAAGGAAGGCAAGAAGAAGTAAGGGGCGAGAGAAATGGCGAACAACAAGAGAGAGCTGTTCCTCAAGCGCCGCCTGCGCGTACGGAACAAAATCAAGGCGATGTCGGCGGGGCGCATGCGTCTTTCCGTGCATCGGTCCAGCAAGAACATCAGTGTTCAACTGATCGACGACGTGAACGGTGTGACTTTGGCCGCAGCCTCGACCTTGGAAAAGGATCTGGGGTTTATGGGCAAGAACCACCTGGAAGCGGCGACGAAAATTGGCGCAATGATTGCCGAGCGGGCGAAAAAGGCCGGGGTCGAAGAATGCTACTTCGATCGTGGCGGTTTCCTCTTTCACGGGCGCATCAAGGCTTTGGCCGATGCCGCGCGTGAAGGCGGATTGAAGTTCTGAGGAGATTGAAAAATGGCAGAACGTGACAACCGCCGCGGCAATGACCGCGCCCCGCGCGACGAGAACCCGGAATTCGCTGATCGTCTGGTCGCGATCAACCGCGTGTCGAAAACCGTGAAAGGCGGCAAACGCTTCGGCTTTGCAGCACTCGTGGTTGTCGGCGATCAGCGCGGCCGGGTCGGTTTCGGCAAGGGCAAGGCGAAAGAAGTGCCCGAGGCGATCCGCAAGGCAACCGAACAGGCGAAACGCCAGATGATCCGCGTGCCGCTGAAAGACGCGCGGACCCTGCACCACGACATGGAAGGCCGCCACGGCGCCGGAAAAGTCGTGATGCGCACCGCCGTGGCGGGTACCGGCATCATCGCCGGCGGCCCGATGCGCGCCGTGTTCGAGATGTTGGGCCTGCAGGACGTGGTGGCGAAATCCATCGGGTCGCAGAACCCCTACAACATGATCCGCGCCACCATCGACGGCTTGAAATCCGAGTCCTCGCCCCGTCAGGTGGCTCAGCGTCGCGGCAAGAAAGTCGCTGACATTCTGAAACGCCCGGACGCCGAGGTTGCTGACGCAACCGAAGCCGTCGACGCATAAGGAACCCGGATCATGGCAAAGAAAACCATCGTCGTGAAGCAGGTGGCCTCGGCCGCCCGCCGCCCGGCTGTTCAGACCGCCACGCTGAAAGGCCTTGGCCTGAACAAGATGAACCGTACCCGCGAGCTGGAAGACACACCTTCTGTGCGCGGCATGGTCAACAAGATCAGCCACCTCGTTCAGATCATCGAAGAGCGCGGCTAAGCGAAACGCAGCACCGGACCTGATCCGGGGCCTGCTCTAGCGGCAGAGGCCCCGGAATAAATCCGGGGCTGCTGTCCGTAAAATGAAACCGCGTTTGCCCCCGAAGTCGCTTTCAGGGGTAGTTCCGGGAAAAGGAGAAGCGACATGAAACTGAATGAACTGTCCGACAACGACGGTGCTACCAAAAAGCGCAAGCGCGTTGCCCGTGGCCCCGGTTCGGGCTCTGGCAAGACCGCTGGCCGAGGTATCAAGGGCCAGAAATCGCGTTCGGGCGTAGCTATCGGCGGGTATGAAGGCGGCCAGATGCCGCTTTACCGCCGGTTGCCCAATCGCGGCTTCACCAAGCCGAATGCCAAGCAATACGCGGTTGTGAACCTGGGCCTGATCCAGAAATTCATCACTGAGGGCAAGCTGGACGCGAAATCGCCGATCACCGAGGAGCTGATGGTGTCTTCGGGCCTGATCCGTCGTCCGCTGGATGGAATCCGCGTGCTGAACAAGGGCGAGATCACCGCCAAGGTCACGCTGAACGTGACCGGCGCTTCCGCAGCCGCGGTTGAGGCTGTGGCGGCTGCAGGTGGCACGCTGACCGTGGCTCCGGTTCTGGCTCCGCATGGAAAGTCGGTCCGCAAGGCCCAATAAAAGGTTGTGAGCGGCCCCTAGACCGCTTACATCGAAACAGGTTTTCCCGCGCCGCCGACCCGGAAACCGGATCGGCGGCGCTGTCACGAAAGAATCGATCATGGCATCAGCCGCAGAGCAAATGGCCGCGAACCTTAGCTGGGGTGCGCTTGGCAAGGCGACAGACCTGCGCCAGCGCATCTTTTTCACCGTCGGGCTTTTGATGGTCTACCGGCTGGGCACCTATATTCCCGTGCCGGGGATCGACGGCGAGGCGCTGCGCAATTTCATGGAAACGCTGAACACCGGGATCGGCGGCATTCTGAACCTGTTCACCGGCGGTGCGATCAGCCGGATGGGGATCTTTGCGCTGGGGATCATGCCGTACATTTCGGCTTCGATCATCGTGCAGCTTCTGGGGTCGATGGTGCCCGCGTTGGAGCAGCTCAAGAAAGAGGGCGAGCAGGGCCGCAAAAAGATGAACCAGTACACCCGCTACGGCACGGTGGCACTGGCAACGGTTCAGTCCTACGGCATTGCGATCAGCCTTGAGGCTGGCAGTCTGGCGCATGAACCGGGGCTCTTTTTCCGCGTGGCCTGCATGATCACGCTGGTCGGGGGCACGATGTTCCTGATGTGGCTGGGCGAGCAGATCACCGCGCGTGGCATCGGCAACGGCATCTCACTGATTATCTTCGTGGGCATCGTGGCCGAGGTTCCCGGTCAGCTTGCGCAGTTTTTCGAGCAGGGGCGGTCAGGGGCGGTTCCTGCGCCTGTCATCATCGGGGTTCTGGTGCTTGTTGTCGCCGTGATCGCCTTTGTGGTGTTCATGGAGCGCGCCTTGCGCAAGATCCATATTCAGTATCCACGTCGTCAGGTCGGCATGAAAGTATATGACGGCGGGTCAAGCCATCTGCCGATCAAGGTGAACCCGGCAGGCGTGATTCCGGCGATCTTCGCGTCATCCCTCCTGCTGCTGCCCACGTCGATTGCAGCCTTTTCGGGGGCGGGCACAGGGCCGATCATGTCGACGATCCTCGCTTATTTCGGACCGGGGCAGCCGCTTTACCTGCTGTTCTTCACCGCCATGATTGTGTTTTTTGCGTATTTCTATACGCACAACGTGTCGTTCAAGGTTGATGATGTGGCGGACAATCTGAAGAACCAGAACGGCTTTGTGCCCGGTATCCGCCCCGGCAAGAACACCGAGGCCTATCTGGAATATGTGGTCAACCGGGTTCTGGTTCTGGGATCGGCTTATCTGGCGGCCGTTTGTCTGCTTCCGGAAATCTTGCGCCACCAGTTTTCCGTGCCGTTCTATTTTGGCGGGACGTCGGTTCTGATCGTGGTGTCGGTGACGATGGATACGATCCAGCAGATTCAATCGCATCTTCTGGCGCACCAATACGAAGGCCTGATCGAGAAGTCGCAGCTGCGCGGCCGCAAACGCACCACCGGGGCGAAAACCCCCACTCGCCGCTGAGGTCGTCATGGTCAATCTGATCCTTCTGGGACCGCCTGGCGCGGGCAAGGGCACGCAGGCAAAACGTCTGGTTGACGGGCGGGGCATGGTGCAGCTTTCAACCGGTGACATGCTGCGCGAGGCCAAGACCAGCGGCACCGAACTTGGCCGTTTCGTGGCCGAGATCATGGACCGGGGCGATCTGGTCACCGATGAAATCGTGATCGGCCTGATCCTTGAAAAGCTGACCGGCCCAAAGGGTGGGGGCTTCATCTTCGACGGCTTCCCGCGCACGCTGGTTCAGGCTGATGCGCTTTCAGACCTGTTGGCCAGTATCGGCCAGAAGGTCGATGCGGTGATCGAGATGCGGGTGGATGACGAAGCCCTGGTCGCACGGATTTCCGGCCGTTTCACCTGCGGAAATTGTGGTGCTGTCTATCATGACACGACGCATCCGACCAAAGAGCCGGGGATTTGCGATGCCTGCGGGTCTGAAAACCTCAAACGGCGTGCGGACGACAATGCAGAGTCGTTGCGCCAGCGGTTGTGGGAATACTACAAGAAGACCTCGCCTCTGATTGGTTACTATCACGCCAAAGGCAATCTTTCGTCTGTTGATGGATTGGCGGAAATGGACGAGGTTGCCGCCGCCATCGCCAAAGTTCTTGACAGGGGCAAATAACTCTGCCGCAGTGCTTGACGCCCCGATGAAAACCCCATAAGTCACGGCGTCCCGCAAGGAATCGCCGCGTTCAGCGGCTTTTCATCCATTGCGTGATTCGTGCCGTGGCAATCGCTGCGGCGTTGTGAAAAAAGGTTCTGGCATTACGGAACCGCAACCAGAAGGAAGACACGTTTGGCACGTATTGCTGGCGTCAACATTCCGACGGGGAAACGCGTCCCCATCGCATTGACTTACATCACGGGCATCGGCCCTCACATTGCCGGGCTGATCTGCGAGGCCGTTGGCATCGACACGGCCCGCCGCGTCAACCAGCTTTCGGATGCGGAAGTTTTGGCGATACGCGAGCATATTGATGCGAATTACACGGTTGAGGGCGACCTGCGCCGCGAAACCTCGATGAACATCAAGCGGTTGATGGATCTTGGCTGCTACCGTGGCCTGCGTCACCGCCGCAACCTGCCGGTCCGTGGCCAGCGCACCCATACCAACGCACGCACCCGCAAAGGCCCCGCAAAGGCCATTGCCGGCAAGAAGAAATAAGGGGCGCTGACAGATGGCACGCGACAAGACGCGCATGAAGCGCAAGGAACGCAAGAACATCGCCGCTGGTGTGGCGCACGTGAACTCGTCGTTCAACAACACCAAGATCCTGATTTCCGACGTTCAGGGCAATGCAATTGCATGGTCGTCGTCGGGCACGATGGGTTTCAAGGGATCGCGCAAATCGACACCCTATGCCGCCCAGATGGCCGCCGAAGATGCGGGCCGCAAGGCACAGGAACACGGCGTCAAGACGATCGAGGTCGAGGTTCAGGGTCCGGGTTCGGGCCGTGAGTCCGCGCTTCGTGCCTTGGCTGCGGTGGGTTTCAACATTACGTCGATCCGTGATGTGACGCCGCTTGCACACAACGGCTGCCGCCCGCCGAAGCGCCGCCGGGTCTAAGGCTTTTACATTTTCATCGGGCCGCGCCATTCGCGTGGCCCGGTTTCGTTATTTCTGATCCTCGGGCGTCGTCTGCTTAGGGACATGGGCAGAAGACAGGTATGGAGGCGACAGCATGATCCACAAGAACTGGGCTGAACTTATCAAGCCAACGCAATTGGTCGTCAAACCGGGGGCCGATGCATCGCGCGTCGCCACCGTCGTGGCCGAACCGCTGGAACGCGGCTTTGGCCTGACGCTGGGCAACGCGCTGCGCCGCGTGCTGATGTCGTCGCTGCAGGGCGGGGCCATCACTTCGGTGCAGATCGACAACGTGCTGCACGAATTTTCCAGCGTGGCGGGCGTGCGTGAAGACGTGACCGACATCGTGCTGAACCTTAAGGGCGTCAGCTTCAAGATGGATGTTGAAGGGCCCAAGCGTTTGTCGATTTCGGCCAAGGGTCCGGGCGTCGTCACCGCCGGTGACATTTCCGAAAGCTCGGGGATCGAGGTTCTGAACAAGGAGCACGTCATCTGCCATCTGGATGACGGCGCTGACGTGTTCATGGAACTGACCGTGAATACCGGCAAAGGGTATGTCGCCGCCGACAAGAACCGCCCCGAAGATGCGCCGATCGGTCTGATCCCGATTGATGCGATCTATTCGCCGGTCAAGAAGGTAAGCTATGAAGTGCAGCCGACCCGCGAAGGTCAGGTGCTGGATTACGACCGTCTGACGATGAAGATCGAAACCGACGGCAGCCTGACGCCGGATGATGCCGTGGCCTATGCCGCGCGTATTCTGCAGGATCAGCTGGCCGTATTCGTGAACTTTGACGAGCCGGAATCGGCCACGCGTCACGATGTGGATGACGGGCTGGAATTCAACCCGCTGCTCCTTAAGAAGGTCGACGAGTTGGAGCTTTCGGTGCGTTCGGCGAACTGCCTCAAGAACGACAACATCGTGTATATCGGCGATCTGATCCAGAAAACCGAAGCCGAGATGTTGCGCACCCCGAACTTTGGCCGCAAATCCTTGAACGAAATCAAGGAAGTGTTGTCGGGCATGGGTCTGCATCTGGGTATGGACGTGGAAGACTGGCCGCCGGAAAACATCGAAGACCTGGCCAAGCGCTTCGAGGATCAATTCTGATTTCAGGCTTTCTTGCCTGATCCGCTAAAATGCCCGGACGGCCGGGGAAAACATGGGCGCAAGCCCCAAGGTGAGCGGGGCCGCACGCAGGCCCCGCCGGACAAAGCAAAACAGACGTTCAGGAGATCATCATGCGTCACTCTCGCGGTTACCGCCGCCTCAACCGTACCCACGAACACCGCAAGGCGCTGTTTGCGAACATGTGCGGCAGCCTTATCGAACACGAGCAGATCAAGACTACCTTGCCGAAAGCCAAGGAATTGCGTCCGATCATCGAAAAACTGATCACGCTGGCCAAGCGCGGCGATCTGCACGCGCGTCGTCAGGCCGCTGCAGCGCTGAAGCAGGATATGCATGTCGAACGCCTGTTCGCCATTCTGGGCCCGCGCTACGCGACGCGTCAGGGCGGCTATGTGCGTGTGCTGAAAGCCGGCTTCCGCTACGGCGACATGGCGCCGATGGCGATCATTGAATTTGTTGACCGTGATCCGGCGGCAAAAGGTGCGGCCGACAAGGCACGCATGGCCGAGTACGAGAACGCCGAAGCCTGAGCCATCTGAAATACTGAAGCATGCCCGCCCATCCGGCGGGCATTTTCATTGCACTGGTTATGATTGTGGAAATATCCACATGTTCATACACATAATGGCCATTTTGCATCTATTCACTGGTTGATCCGTGTGGCGCAATCTAAAGTTGACAAAGAATCATCCTGTCCGAAGTGAAAATGCCTGTAAAATCTGGTCTGGAACTTGAACTGCATAAACTGGGCCTTCACGCCCCGATGGGCTATTTTCTGGGTCTTCACATCCGGTTCACAGCTCCGTTGATGACGTTCCAGACCTATGATCAGGCCTGGCTTGATCACTACACCGAAAACGGGTTCGTGCTGCGGGATCCGATGACCGCTTGGGGGTTTTCCAAGACCGGCAGCATCCGGTGGAGCGACCCTGCGTTGCTGGACCCGTTCAATCTGTTTGGTGAGGCGCGGCGTTTTGGCCTGCTCTACGGGGCGACGGTGGCCTGTGGCGCAATCAAATCCCGGACCATCGCCAGTTTCGCGCGCAACGACCGTGAATATCGGGATGACGAGATCGAGACGCTGACCAGCACGGTCTTCCGGTTGCACGACATGACCGAACCGCCCGAGGAACTGACCCGGGCGCAGGTCGAGGCACTACGATGTATTGCGGGGGGCGACCGTCACGCGGCGGCAGCCGAAAAACTGGGTATCTCTGAAAGCGCGCTCAAAGCTCGGATCAATTCCGTCCGCATCCGCCTGATGGCCCGGACAACAGCCGAGGCCATCCAGCGTGCAAAGGACTATCGTCTGATCTGACCGGCGCCCCTCCCACGGTTTCTACGTTTCACCAAACTGCAGGAGGCTCATATGCAGACCACAACACTATCCTTCGCCAATATCCACGATCATGGAGAGTTGTTCGCAAACTATCTGCGCGCGCGACATGATCTTTTCATCGTTCACAACAAGTGGGACCTGCCCGAGTCCATGGGCATGGAATATGATCAGTACGACACGCCCGCCAGCCGCTGGGTTGTTGTGCATGATGAGGCCGGCAAGGTGCTGGCTGGAAATCGCCTGACCCCGACCACCACGCGCTGCGGCATCTACAGCTACATGATCCGCGATGCGCAGCGCGGCCTTCTGGATACGATCCCGGCCGATCTTCTGTATGCCGAGGCTCCGGTTGCTGAAACGGTCTGGGAAAGCTCGCGTCTTTTTGTGTCGCATGATGTGCCCGCAGGCATCCGGCGGCAGGTCCATGCAAAGCTGGTATCGGAACTTGCTGCATCGGCGCGCGCGCTGGGGGCGACGCATTGCCTGACGTTGCTGAACGCCAACTGGCCGCGGTGGGCCGGGCGCGTCGGCGTTGCGATGACGGCGATGGGCCGCGTGATGGAAATCGAAGGCGTGGACAATCAGGTTGTGTCGATGGATTTCTCGAAGAACCTGCATTGAACGGGCGGGCGGTTGCTGGCAAAGGCGAGGCAGGCCCTTTCGGACCGGGCCTTCTCGCACTAGTCTGCACGCATGGCAGACCTGTTCGACAACACGCCCACCCGGCAGGCCTCGGGCAATCGTCCGCTGGCTGACCGTCTGCGCCCCAGAACCCTGGCGCAGGTGATCGGGCAGGGGCGTGTGCTGTCGCCCAATGGGCCATTGGGAGCGATGCTGGCTGCAAACAGCCTGTCGTCGCTTGTGCTCTGGGGCCCGCCGGGCGTGGGCAAGACCACCATCGCGCGGCTGCTTGCGGATGAAACCGACCTTGCCTTCGTCCAGATCAGCGCGATTTTCACCGGCGTGCCTGATCTGCGCAAGGTGTTCGAGGCGGCAAGGATCCGGCGTGGCAACGGGCAGGGCACGCTCTTGTTCGTGGATGAAATCCACCGCTTCAACAAGGCGCAGCAGGACGGGTTTCTGCCCTACATGGAGGATGGAACCATCCTTCTGGTCGGCGCAACCACCGAAAACCCGAGTTTTGAGCTCAACGCGGCGTTGTTGTCGCGCGCGCAGGTCATCGTGCTGGAACGGCTCTCGCTCACCGATCTGGAGCTGCTGGCGCAACGGGCCGAACACGAACTGGGCCGCGCCTTGCCGTTGACAGGTGAGGCCCGCGAGGCGCTTCTGGAAATGGCCGATGGTGATGGTCGCGCGGCCCTGAACCTGATCGAACAGGTGGCGGCATGGAAGATCGGCGCACCGCTGGACCGCGACGCGCTGGCCACCCGCCTGATGCGCCGGGCCGCGAAATACGACAAGTCGGGCGAAGAGCATTACAATCTGATTTCTGCCCTGCACAAATCGGTGCGCGGATCTGACCCCGATGCTGCCCTGTACTGGTTCGCCCGCATGCTGGAGGGCGGTGAGGATCCCCGTTTCCTCGCCCGCCGCATCACCCGCATGGCGGTCGAGGATATCGGTCTTGCAGACCCGCAGGCGCAAGAGGTCTGCCTTCGGGGCTGGCAAACCTATGAGCGTCTGGGTTCCCCCGAAGGCGAGTTGGCATTGGCGCAGGCGGTGGTCTATCTTGCACTCGCGCCGAAATCGAACGCAGTCTATTTGGCTTACAAGGCAGCGCGTGCGGCGGCGAAACAGACCGGCTCCGAGCCGCCTCCGAAACATATCCTGAACGCGCCGACAAAGCTGATGAAAGACATCGGCTATGGCTCGGGCTATGCCTATGACCATGATCAGGAAGACAGCTTTTCGGGACAGAACTATTTCCCCGAAACGATGAAGCGCCCGATCCTTTACAACCCTCTGGAGCGCGGATTCGAGCGTGAGCTGAAGAAACGGATCGAATATTTCGCGAAACTGCGTGCAAAACGGCAAGGTGACTGAGTGGTTCCGAGGGCAGAAGCCTCCGGCGGGAGTATTTTTGCAAACATGAAGCCCCGTCCTCCCGAAGTCTCCTTCTGACTTCATTTTTGCAAAAATACTCGCGCCGCAGGCATCTGCCCTTGATGAGGTGCGCCACCGATCTGTGCCCCGTACAGGTTGACAAATCCGCACCCTGCCCGCACAGAACGCGGATGATCAACTCTCTCATACAAGTGGCGCTGGGTGGCGCCGTCGGTGCGTCGATGCGGTACCTGACCAGTGTCGCGGCCTTGCGCGCTTTTGGCTCCGGGTTCCCGGTGGCGACGATGGTCGTCAACGTTGTGGGCTCTTTCCTGATGGGGGTTCTTGTGGTGACCTTGGCGGAAAAGGGCGGGATGCGTTTTGCGCCATTGCTGATGACCGGCGTGCTGGGCGGATTTACCACGTTTTCAGCGTTTTCGCTTGATGCGATCACACTTTACGAACGGGGCCAGTCAGGTCTTGCGGCGGGCTATGTTCTGGGGTCGGTTGTGCTGTCGCTTGGAGCATTGTTTGCCGGAATGGCCGCAATGCGCGCGGTATTCGGATGAGCGGCGTGAAGCTTCTGACTGTATCGGTCGACGACGGGGAGCAGCGTCTGGATCGCTGGTTCAAGCGCCGCTTTCCCAATCTGACTCAGGGTGCCGTCGAAAAGATGTGCCGCACCGGGCAGGTGCGGGTTGATGGTGGGCGCGCCAAGGCGTCGGACCGGGTTACCCCTGGCATGGAAATCCGTGTGCCGCCGATTCCCACCGGTGACGCGCCCTCGCGCCCGGCGCGCGACGGGGTCAGTGCGGCCGATACCAGGATGATCCAGAATTGTGTGCTGTTCCGTGACGATCATCTGATCGTATTGAACAAGCCGCCGGGGCTGCCATCGCAGGGTGGCTCGGGGCAGGGCGACCGCCATGTTGACGGGCTGACCGAGGCGCTGAAATTCGGCTACAAGGATCGCCCCAAGCTGGTCCACCGGCTCGACAAGGATACCTCGGGCCTTTTGATGCTGGCGCGTACCGACAGGGTTGCCCGGGCGCTGTCGGAAACCTTGCGCCACCGCGCTGCGCGCAAGATCTATTGGGCGCTGGTGGCGGGCGTTCCGAACCCGCGTCAGGGGTCGGTCAAATACGGGCTGATGAAGGCGCCGGGCCACGGGCGTGGCGGCGAGGGCGAAAAGATGGTCTGCATTCATCCTGCCAAGATGGCCGATCATCCCACTGCCAAACGCGCGCAGACCGATTTCTTCACGCTCTGGTTTCTGGGCAGCCGTCTGTCATGGATGGCGTTGGAACCTGTGACCGGCCGCACCCACCAGTTGCGTGCGCATATGGCCGAACTGGGCCATCCGATCCTGGGCGACGGCAAATACGGCGGCTCGGCTGCTGACAACGAGGGTGACGGCTGGGGTGCCAGCATTGGCGGCGACATCAGCCGCAAGCTGCATCTGCACGCCCGTAGTCTGACGATCGAACACCCGATCACCAAGGCCGTGATGACCTTTACCGCTCCGTTGCCTGACCACATGGCGCGCACATGGGCCACGTTCGACTGGAATGAAAAGGATGTGCCCGCCGATCCGTTCGTCGCAGATTGAGAGCAGCAGATGGCGGCCTGGGCGGCAAAACGTTTCTGGACGGATACATCGGTGGTTAATGCTCTGGATGGTTATACCATCCATCTGGACGCGCGACCGGTTCACACACCGATCAAGACCCCGCTGATCGTGCCGACCCGGGCGCTTGCTGCCGCGATTGCCGCCGAATGGCATGCGCAGTCTGGTATCGTGAACCCCGAAACCATGCCGTTTACGCGGATGGCCAATTCTGCCCTCGACAAGGTTGCACCGCAGTTTGACGAAGTGGTGGAGCTTCTGGCCGCTTATGGCGCCTCGGACCTGTTGTGTTACCGCGCAAACGGCCCGGCGCGGCTGATTGACCGGCAGGCGCGGGCCTGGGACCCGGTTCTGGATTGGGCCACCAGCGTGTTGGGTGCACCTTTGCGCGTCACCACAGGCGTCATTCCCATTGCGCAGCCGCCCGAAAGCGTGGCGGTGCTGAGCGCCCGGGTGAAAGCTTTCACGCCGTTCCAGCTTGCCGCCGTGCATGACCTTGTGTCGATCACCGGCAGCCTTGTGCTGACGCTTGCCGTAACGGAAGGCTGGATGTCTTTGGATGCTGCATGGGCGGCTGCCCGCGTGGATGAAATCTGGCAGGCCGAAGTCTGGGGCGAAGATGAAACCGCAGCCGGGTCTGAGTCCCTGCGACACGCAGCTTTCCTGCACTCCGGGCGATTCTTTACATTGTGTGGGTAACAAAGTTGCCCAAAGCGCAAGCTACAGGCTTGCATCCTGTGCGATCCCTTTCCTAACCTATTGCCCTGTCGCTATTTTACCGAAGTCGGGTGGTTTCCCTTGACCTACCAAAGCGGTTCGGCTGACACTGCGCAACACTGAGAGGGCAAGCCCTCCATCAGTTTCCGCCCCATGAAAGGGGCACCAAAAAACATCCGCCTGAAACCGGGCGGGAACTCAGGAAGAGGTACGCATGAAAAAATCCGTATTCCTTGGCACGCTCACCGCTGTCGGCCTAGTGGCTGGCATGGCGACTGCCGGAACACTTGAAGACGTAAAAGCCCGCGGCGAGTTGATCTGTGGCTCCAACACCGGTCTGACCGGTTTCGGCGCACCCGATGCGAACGGCGAGTATCAGGGTTTTGACGCTTCATTGTGCAAAGCCATCGCGGCCGCCGTTCTGGGCGACCCGAGCAAGGTGAAATTCGTGCCGACGACCGGTGAGACGCGCTTTACCGCGCTGTCGTCGGGCGAAGTTGATGTTCTGGTTCGCAACTCGACCTGGACCTATTCGCGCGATACCAGCCTCAAGCTCGATTTCGTGGCCGTGAACTACTACGATGGTCAGGGCTTCATGGTGAAAAAAGACCTCGGCGTTTCGTCCGCCAAGGAACTTGATGGCGCAACGATCTGCATCCAGACCGGCACGACGACCGAGCTGAACCTGGCCGACTTCTTCAAGTCGAACAACATCAGCTACACGCCCGTAACCGTAGCGGATGACGCCGAAGCACAGCGCCAGTACACTGCGGGTGCCTGCGACGCGTTCACCACCGACGCCTCGGGCCTTGCGGCAACCCGCGCCACGCTGTCGGACCCGGAAAACCACATCATCCTGCCGGAAATCATCTCGAAAGAGCCGCTTGGCCCGGTCGTGCGGCAAGGTGACAACGTCTGGGGCGACATCGTGCGCTGGACCTTCTACGCCTTGGTTGCTGCTGAAGAAAAAGGCATCACCAAGGGCAATATCGAAGAGGTGGCAACGTCGACCGTTGATCCGGAAATCAAGCGGATGCTGGGCATCGGCGACGATGATCTGGGTGCGATGCTGGGTCTGGACAAGGAATGGGCCAAGCGCGCGATCATGGTGAACGGTAACTATGGCGAAATTTTCGCCGCCACCATTGGCGAAGCGACTCCGATCGGTCTTGCCCGTGGCCTGAACGCACAGTGGACGCAGGGCGGGCTTATGTACGCGCCGCCGTTCCGCTGATCTGCACAAAGATTGGGCGCGCTGCGATGGCGCGCCCTTTTTCGTTCGAAACACGTCGACCTGATCCGCGCAAGCCGCAACGCTTGTCATAATCCGGAAAAATCCGGGGCCGCGGTCAGGAACAGGGGGTAATCCATGGCAATAGCCAGTGACGCACCGAAAGATGGCTTTCGGCTGAGCATGCTGATCTATGATACGCGGTTCAGGTCCTACACCATTCAGGTGATCGTACTGATCCTTGTGTTTCTGGCGGTCGCATGGCTTGCCGACAACACGATCAAGAACCTTGCCGCCAAGGACAAGGATATCGAGTTCGGTTTCCTGTGGAACCGCGCCGGCTATGATATCGGCCAGCAACTTATCCCCTACACCAATGACAGCACGCATTTCCGGGCCGCGGTCGTCGGCCTGTTGAATACGCTTGTCGTGGCATTTTTCGGCTGCATTCTTGCCACCATCATCGGGGTGTTCGCGGGTGTTCTGCGGTTGTCGAACAACTGGCTCGTCGCCCGGATCATGACGGTCTACGTCGAGGTGTTCCGCAACGTCCCGCTCTTGTTGTGGATCATTCTGGCCTACACGATCTTTTCGGAAACGCGGCCTGCTCCTTCGGATTTTCGTGTGACAGATGCGATGATCGCCGAAGGCGTGGAGCCGAAGGCGTCGATGTATCTGTGGGATTCCGTCGCGATCACAAACCGCGCCTCGGACATTCCCGCACCGCTGGTCAGCCGTCCCCTGGGCGGGTTCGAGATTTGGGGCACCTACATCAGCTTTTCGGTGATTGCGGTTATTGCCGTGATTATCGCGTCGGTCCTGGGCAACCGGGCACTGCAGGCGCGCGCAAAGGCCATTCAGGAAAGCACCGGTGTGCGCCCGACGACATGGTGGCAAAGCCTGCTGATCCTGTTCGCGCCGGTTGTCATTCTGCTTTTGGCGATGGGGTTCCATCTGGAATACCCCGTTCTCAAGGGTTTCAACTTTCAGGGTGGCATTGCTGTTGCGCATTCGTTCACGGCGCTTGTGGTTGCGCTGTCGCTTTATACCGGGGCCTACATCGCCGAGGCGGTGCGCGCGGGCGTCATGGCGATTGCGCGCGGGCAATCGGAGGCGGCGTTTGCGCTGGGTCTGCGACCCGGCCGCACGATGAACCTTGTTATCCTGCCGCAGGCACTGCGGGTCATCATCCCGCCGCTGATCAGCCAGTATCTGAACCTGACCAAGAATACGACGCTGGGCATTGCGGTCAGCTATCTTGATCTCAAGGGCACTCTGGGCGGCATCACGCTGAACCAGACCGGTCGCGAGCTGGAGTGCATGTTGTTGATGATGCTGACCTATCTGGCGCTCAGCTTGATCATCTCGTCGCTCATGAACATCTACAACACCTCCATGAAGCTGAAGGAGCGCTGAGATGCAGGAAGAATCAGTCTTCTTTGTTCGCGGCGAAATGATCAACCCGCGCAGCGCGCCCAGCAGCCAGAGCGGGGCCGTCAAATGGCTGCGCGACAACCTGTTTTCGGGTTGGATGAATTCGATCCTGACGGTGCTGGGCTTTGCCTTCGTCGTCTATGTCATCCACGAGTCCCTGCCGTGGCTTATGAACGGTGTCTGGCGAGCCAATTCACTGGCCGAGTGTCGCGCGATCATCGAGGCAAGCGCCGGGCCGGGTGCAGAAGGCGCTTGCTGGGCGTTGATCCGCGAACGTTGGCACCAGTTCCTGTTCGGCTTTTACCCGCCCGAGGAATACTGGCGCCCGGTGCTTGCCTTTGCGCTGATGTTCGTGGCGCTGGCGCCGGTGCTTTACTCGGATAACCGCCGGTCGATGCTGATCATGGTGGGCGGCGTTGGGGTTCTGCTGTTTCTGGCGATGATCGCGCTGGATGGCAGCGTCGGGCATATCGCTTTCACCGTGGTGGTCATGGCCGCAATGCTTGCACTGGCTTATGCAGCTCCATCAAAGCTCTTTTGGGTGACACTGCTGTTCCCGGCCATCGGATTTTACCTTTTGTGGGGCGGGTCGGTCTGGGGGCCGATTGGCGCATTGGTCGGATTCGGGATCGTGGCTGCGGCCTACATGCTTTTGCAGAACAGGCTTGGTGTGGTCGTGTCGACCGGGCTGGGGTTTGTTCTGGCCTGCCTGTGGTGGCTGTTTGTCCAGACGCAAGTGACGACTGCGTTGCATGACGCGATGCCGATCGGGCTGCCCGGCGTTGATTCCGATCAGTTCGGCGGCTTTCTTCTGGCCTTCGTGATCGGGGTTGCGGCGATTGCGGGGTCATTGCCGATCGGCATCCTGCTGGCACTGGGCCGGCGGTCCGACATGCTGCTGGTCAAGACGCTGTGCGTTGGCTTCATCGAGTTCATCCGCGGCGTGCCGCTGATCACCATGCTCTTCACGGCCTCGCTGCTGCTGCAATACTTCCTGCCGCCGCAAACCAATTTCGACCTGATCTTGCGCGTCATCATCCTCGTCACCCTTTTTGCATCGGCCTATATCGCCGAGGTGATACGGGGTGGTCTGGCCGCCCTGCCGCGCGGGCAGACCGAGGCTGCGGATTCGCTGGGTCTGGATTACTGGCAGGCGCAGCGGTTGATCATCATGCCGCAGGCGCTGAAAATCTCGATCCCGGGTATCGTGTCGTCGTTCATCGGCCTTTTCAAGGACACCACTCTGGTGGCGTTTGTGGGCCTTTTCGACCCGTTGCAGGGCATTACCAAGATCGTGCGCGCCGACATCAACTGGAAGGGCGTCTACTGGGAACCGTATCTTTTTGTCGGCGCGATCTTCTTTGTCTTCTGTTTCGGAATGTCGCGCTATTCGATGTATCTGGAAAACAAACTCAAAACCGATCACCGGTAAGGGATACATATCATGGCAGATCAAACCGCCCGCAAAATGGAAGTGTCCGACGAGGTCGCGATCCAGATCACCAACATGAACAAATGGTATGGCACGTTCCATGTGCTGCGCGACATCGACATGACCGTGCAGCGCGGTGAACGGATCGTCATATGCGGCCCATCGGGATCAGGCAAATCGACGCTGATCCGCTGCATCAACCGGCTGGAAGAGCATCAGCAGGGCCATATCATCGTTGACGGCACCGAACTTACGTCAGACCTCAAGAACATCGACAAGGTCCGGTCCGAGGTGGGCATGGTGTTTCAGCACTTCAACCTGTTCCCGCACCTGACGATTCTGGAAAATCTGACGCTGGCGCCGATCTGGGTGCGCAAGACGCCCAAGCGCGAGGCAGAGGAAGTGGCGATGCACTATCTGGGCAAGGTGAAAATCCCCGAGCAGGCGCATAAATACCCCGGCCAGTTGTCGGGCGGGCAGCAACAGCGCGTGGCCATCGCCCGCAGCCTGTGCATGAAACCCCGCATCATGCTGTTTGATGAACCGACCAGCGCCCTTGACCCCGAGATGATCAAGGAAGTTCTGGATACGATGATCGAGCTTGCCGAAGAAGGCATGACCATGCTGTGCGTCACGCACGAAATGGGCTTTGCCCAGGCAGTGGCGAACCGGGTGATCTTCATGGATCAGGGCCAGATCGTTGAACAGAACGAGCCGAAAGAGTTCTTCAACAACCCAAAATCCGAACGCACCAAGTTGTTCCTGAGCCAGATCCTGGGCCACTGAACCCGGCGCGGGGGGTTGCCTCCGCGCTTTTCGAACCCAAGATAAACGTCAGTCGATCAGGTCACAATTTCGCGCGGGATCACGAAATCCAGCGTTGTGCCAAGGCCGTATCCGGTATCGGCCCATGTGGCGATATTGAAATCCATAACCAGGGTCGCACCCGTGGGATAACGCGCAAAGTCGGCGTGCAGCGGCGCATGGGCAATCAGCCGTTGCGCGAATTCCGCGATGCCGGGGTTATGGCCGATCATCATCACCGTATCGCCCTTGGCGTGGCGCAGCACAGCAAGCATCACATCGGGGCCTGCATGATATAGCGCTGGCTTCAATTCCAGAATCGGTGTGCCGGGCAGGGCGGGCGCAATCCCGCTCCACGTCTTGCGGGTGCGCAGGGCGTCCGAACACAGCACCTCGTCAGGCACATAACCGCGCGAGGCGAGCCAATCACCCAGTTCGGCCGAAGCCGCCTGACCCCGGTCGTTCAGGGGGCGGTCATGGTCGGCCATCATCGGGTCGTCCCAGCTTGATTTGGCGTGCCGGGTCAGGATCAGGCGTTTGGTCATCTGTGGAACTGCCTCATGTGATAGGCCGACTGTTCGGGTATCCTTGCATAGGCTTGGGCTACCGGGCAAGCCCGCCGCGCCGCACAGCCGTTCGACATGCAGTCCTGCCCGGCGTCCGTGTCAAGAAACCCGTGGCAGGCCGGCAAATCGTATCCTTTGCCGTCCAGCGCCCCCACCGGGCAGGCGGTAAGGCAGGGCTGATCCGCGCAGGTGACACAAGGCTTTGCGGGCGGCGGCGGCAGGTCGATCCGGTCCTTCAACGCCAGCGCGCCCCTGTAGCTGGCAAAAAGCCCCGCCACATCATGCACCAACAACCTGACCGGGCTATCCCATGCCCGCCCCGACCGCAGCGCCCAGTCATAGAATGGGTGCCACGGTGGCCCGCCAAAGGGAAACAGCGCCTTCGCCCCCAGATCGCACGCCATCTGCCCGATCACGCGCCGCGACCAGCGATCGACCGGATCGGCGGCGCCGTCCCACTCGGGTTGGGCCTTCAGATGCGCCCAGAAGCCCGGCTCGGCAGGGCCCAACAGCAATAGGGTTCGGGTGCCCTTGGGCAGGGCCGGGTCATCAATGCCATCAAAGCCACCGAACACCGCAAGCCGATGCGCAGCCGCCATGATCTTGATGGCGGCAAGATCGCTCATCGCCGGACGCGGGGCTTGATGCGCGGCTCGGTAGAGCGGATCTGCGAGCCGGCACCAAGATCGGTGAACAACTCCAGCAGGCAGGCATTAGGGGTTCGGCCGTCCATGATTGTCACCGCGCGCACGCCCTGTTCCAGTGCCAGAAGGGCAGTCTCGGTTTTCGGAATCATCCCGCCGCCGATGGTGCCATCGGCGATCATCGCGCGGGCCTCTTCGGGGGTGATCGCCGTCATCACCTCGCCCGCCGCGTTCTTTACACCGGGCACGTCGGTCAGCAAAAGCAGGCGGTCTGCCTGCAACGCTCCGGCAATCGCGCCTGCGGCGGTGTCGCCGTTGACGTTGAAGGTTTCGTTATCCTCCATCCCGGTTGCCACCGGGGCCACCACCGGAATGATGCCCGCGTTGTAAAGATCGCGCAGAACCTGCACGTTCATCTCGACCGGGCGACCGACAAAACCAAGTTCGGGGTCATCGGCCACAGCCACCATCAGATCGTCGTCCTTGCCGGAAATGCCCACCGCGCGCCCGCCCTGATCGTTGATGGCCTGG
The DNA here is from genome assembly GCA_041737515.1 of Rhodobacterales bacterium. Lineage (GTDB taxonomy): Bacteria > Pseudomonadota > Alphaproteobacteria > Rhodobacterales > Rhodobacteraceae > JBBQZP01. The sequence continues at coordinate 27,196 of JBGSRQ010000382.1, forward strand.
ACGATCCGCTTGTTCACAAGGCCCGAAAGAATCATCTCGACAACTTCGACCGTGGCCTTGTCGGTCACCCGCTTGCCGCGGACGAATTCCGATTTGATACCCAGCTTCGCCAGCATTTCGTTGATCATCGGCCCGCCACCATGCACCACAACCGGGTTCACGCCGACCTGCCGCATCAGCACGATATCGCGCGCAAACTCTGCCATTGCGGCATCGTCGCCCATCGCATTGCCGCCGAATTTAACCACGACAACAGCGCCGGAATAGCGCTGCAGATAGGGCAGAGCAGTCGAAAGAGTGCGGGCGGTAGAGACAGAATCTTGCATGGTGACGATCTGCTTTTTCATGAAAACCTCGTGGGGTTGGCTGTTGTGGTAACGGCTTTGCACGGCCCTGCCAAGGCCAGCCACTGCTTGCATTTCCTGAGCGTAAGAGTAAGGTATTGCGAACAGGAGCGCACCATGACCGAACAGAAAACCATCGTGCTGACCGGGGCAAGCCGGGGTATCGGCCATGCCACCGTCAAGCGGTTTTCTGCGGGCGGGTGGCGTGTCCTGACATGCTCGCGCCAGCCCTTCGATCCGCGCTGCCCTTGGCCGGGGGGCGAGGACAATCACATTCAGATCGACCTTTCAGACCCGAAAAAGACGATTGAGGCGATTGCGATCATCAAGGAAAAGATCAACGGGCGGCTGCACGCGCTGGTCAACAACGCCGGAATTTCTCCCAAGGGCGAAGGCGGCGCTCGCATGTCAACGCTGGACACCGATCTGCGGACCTGGGGGCAAGTGTTTCATGTAAACTTCTTTTCCAGCGTCATTCTGGCGCGGGGGTTGCAGGGGGAACTTGCGGCGGCGAAAGGATCGGTCGTCAACGTCACGTCAATTGCGGGGAATCGCGTGCATCCGTTCGCCGGAGCAGCCTATGCGACATCCAAGGCGGCACTTGCCGCACTGACCCGTGAAATGGCACATGATTTCGGGCCCCTGGGCGTGCGGGTGAATGCGATTGCACCGGGCGAGGTGGAAACGGCCATCCTGTCACCCGGCACCGAAAAGATCGTGGAGACACTGCCGCTGCGCCGTCTTGGTCAGCCGCATGAGGTGGCGGATGTGATCTGGTTCTTATGCTCGGATCAATCCAGCTATATTTCCGGGACGGAAATCGAGGTGAACGGCGGGCAACATGTGTGACCGGAGCCAAAATTTATCAGGAAAAACTCTGCAAAGATCCTTGAAGATTTTTGGCACTATTCCAGCGTTGCGATAATGGATCGTAGCGTTTCGATTCCGTCGCCTTTTTCAGCGCTTGTAACGACAAGCTCCGGATAAGCGGCCGGATGCTTTGCCAAAGCGCCGCGCACCTGATCCAGACTCTCTTCGCGATGCGTCCGGCTGACCTTGTCGGCCTTGGTCAGCACAGCCTGAAACGTAACGGCGGCGCGGTCGAGCATGGTCATGATTTCATCGTCCACCGCCTTGATCCCGTGGCGCGTGTCGATCAGCACGAAAGCCCGGCGCAAGGTCTGGCGGCCTTGCAGATACTCCTTCAGCAGGCGCTGCCATTTTTCCACCACAGCCACCGGCGCCTCGGCGTAACCATATCCGGGAAGGTCGACCAGATAGCGGGCAGCCCCGAGGGCGAAGAAGTTGATCTCTTGCGTCCGGCCCGGCGTATTCGATGCGCGGGCCAGCGATTTGCGGCCTGTCAGTGCGTTGATAAGGCTAGATTTTCCGACATTTGACCGACCTGCAAAGCAGACCTCGACACGGTCAGCGGCGGGCAGGCCCGACATCGCGACAACTCCTTTGACGAAATCAACCGGGCCCGCGAACAACAGCCGGCCGGCCTCGTGTGCGGCAAATTCGGGATCTGTGGCAAGGGGAAAGGGAAGGGTCACAGCACGGTGACCGGATCATTCAGGCGGATCGTGCTGCCCGAGACAACCTGCGCATATACCCCGAAATCCTGGTGCCCGTATACCTGTTCCAAGACGCCCAGGGTGTCGGCGTCAATGGTGCCTGTGTCGGGATTTGCCATGGTCGCCCGGCAGCGCGTGATCCGTTCTCTCACAACCAGCACCGCGTCACCGATTTGCAGCCGCTTGCCGATCCAGCCAAATTCCGCAAAGGCCGGAACGCCGTCAAGCCAGATGTTCCCGCGCCAGCGGTGCGGCGAAAGTTCAGCTCCGATCCGGTCACCCAGATCGCGGTTCGACGCGAGGGAAAAGATCGAGATCGAGGGGAACTCGCTGTCCGTCATTGCCCGCCCTGCGGTCACAATTCTGGCCGGTTGCGCGCGTTCGGGTGGATTGAGCGGGCGCGCCCAATCCAGAAAGCGCGGCAGGTCAGTGGGATCATCGGGGCGGAAGCGGATTTCGCCGCAGCCGGGGTGGTTCAGTGTCACGGTGCCCGTCGCCTCGTCCAGCTGCGAGGTTACGGCCATCAGCGCCGGCGCCTTGGCCCCGCGCGCGAAATTCGCACAGGGATTCCAGCCGTCAACCAGCCGCGCCTGCTCGTGTGCGACGGCCCAGTGCCGGTCCCAAGGAAGGCCATCGCCTGCGGTCAGCATCACGGCTGCCAAGTCTTCGCGCCCATGGCCCTTTATCGGATGACGGCAAATATGGGCGATCCGGGCGGTCACTTCTTTGCCGTGGGCTTTTTGTCGGCGACGACCGCGGGCTTTCGCGACAGGCTTGATCTGATGTTGCCAAACACGTTCGGTGCATGGCCGTGACTGCGCATGATCAGATACTGCTGTATGAAGGTGATCGTGTTGTTGGTGATCCAGTACAGCACCAGACCGCTGGCAAAGCTGCCCAGCATGAACATGAAAATCCACGGCATCCATGCGAAGATTGCCTGTTGCGTCGGATCAGCCGGGGCCGGGTTCAGCTTTTGCTGGAACCACATCGAGATGCCCAGCAGAATTGGCAGCAGGCCGATAAAGATCAGTGCAAGCGTGGTGTGCGGCGCAGGCGCCGCCCAGGGAAGCAGGCCGAAAAGGTTGAAGATAGATGAGCTGTCGGGGGCGGAAAGGTCGTTCAGCCAGCCATAAAACGGCGCGTGACGCAGTTCCAGCGTGACGAAGATCACCTTGTAAAGGCTGAAGAAAATCGGGATCTGGATCAGCATTGGCAAACAGCCGGCCGCCGGGTTTACCTTGCGGTCCTTGTAGAGCTGCATCATCTCGCGCTGCATTTTCTGCTTGTCGTCGCCCGAGCGTTCCTTCAGCGCCTCGATCTCGGGCTGCAATTCCTTCATCCGCGCCATCGAGACGTAGGATTTGTAAGCCAGCGGCAGCACCAGCAGTTTCAGAACAAAGGTCAGACCTATGATCGCCAGACCCATATTGCCGATCAGCCCATGCAACTGGTGCAACACAAAGAAAATGGGCTTGGTCAGAAAGAAGAACCAGCCCCAGTCGATACTGTCGACGAAGCCGGGTATGCCGGTGTCATTCTGGTAACGGGTGATCGTTTCCCACTCTTTTGCGCCAGCAAACAGGCGGGATGTGGTTTCGGCGCTGGCGCCGGGGGCGACGGTCATCGCGGGCTGGCGCAGTTCGGTCTGATAGATGTCAGACCCCGGGACGAATTTCGTCACGGCTGTAAATGGTGTGCCCTGCGCGGGGATCAGCGTTGCCATCCAGTAATGATCGGTAAAGCCGATCCAGCCGTCTTTGGTGGCCTCGCGCAGTTCGGCATGGGCGCCTTCACGCTCTATCACCGGCAGGTCCGCCACGTTCGAATAGCCAGGATAAAAGAGCTCGCCGTCGACGCGGCCGATCACGCCTTCATGCACGACCCAGATTTTCTGCAGATCCGTGGGCAAACCGTGGCGGGCAATCTGGCCGTAGGGCGCGAGGGTGACCGGGGCTGCGCCATCGTTTTTCACCGTATCCGTGACGGTGAACATGAAATCGGGGTCAACGGCGATGACGCGGGTAAAAGTCAGGCCCTTTGTGTTTGTCCAGGTCAGCGTGACCGGAGTTGCGACGCCAAGCGTTGCACCCGCCGGAGCCTGCCATTCGGTATTGGCACCAGGCACATCGTCATTCGTCAGCGCGCCGCCGGGCAGCCAGCCATAAAGCGCGTAATAAGGTGCCGGTTGGCCAACGGGCGACAAAAGCCGCACAATCTCGGACTGGGGGTCAACCGTCTTGCGATAGTTTTTCAAGGACAGATCGTCGATCCGCCCACCCAAAAGCGAGATCGAGCCGGTCACGCGAGGTGTGTCTATCTGGACGCGGGGCGCGTCGGTGCGAGGCGCGGTCGCCTCGGCCGGGGTTGCGTTCGGATCAATCGTGACAGCGAGGGGGGCGCCGGCCTGCGTCACTTCGCTGGGCGCGGGGGCAACAGGTTCCGGCGGCGGGAACATCACGAACCAAACAAGGATCACGATGAAGCTGAGCACCGTCGCAAGGATAAGATTTTTGTTCTGATCTTCCATCGGGACAGCCGCCATTCCTGTTCAGGGTTTGGCGGTGGTTCAACGACAGGGGGGGCGAAAGGTCAAGCGGTTTTGCTTTGTTCGGGGGGGCTGCGTGCAACCGCCGCGTGGCGATCATGCGGATTTTCGCGATGGATGCCGCGCTTTTGAACTCTTGTGCCGCCGGCCGGTCAACGCGGATGGGTGGTCCGGGATCGCGCGCCCGACCCTGTAACCCCGGTCTGGCATGCGGGACGGCGGTGGTATGGGCCTGAACACCGCCCGCCGGTTCCGCATCGTTCCAAAGCCGGGGCAGACCCTTTCAAAGGGCGCGGCGACCAATCCGCGGAGGTGCCACGCGCTGCGCATTGTGTGTGGCGATCCATTGAGCGGTGTCTTCGTAGGGCATCGGACGGCTGATCCCGAATCCTTGCACATGGCCGCAGCCGAGTTGCGCCAGCATCGCATGTTCCGGCCCGGTTTCCACGCCTTCGGCCAGTGTCTGCAAGCCCAGACGGTCAGCAAGCGAAAGGATGGCCGATACCATTTTCTGCTGTTCGCGGTCCTCATCAACCCTGGTCACGAAACTGCGGTCGATCTTGATGCGGCGCACCGAAAAGCGGCGGATGTTTGCGATGCTGGCTTGCCCGGTGCCGAAATCATCCAGATCAATGCCGCAGCCAAGCCGTGCCAAGGCCGCGATGTTGCGCACGATCAGATCATTGTCAGTGTCGGCGACCACGGTTTCCAGCACCTCAACCGACAGGCGTTCGGGGGTGACGCTGAAACGATCAAGCTCCCATTTCAGCTTTTCGGCGAGTTTGGGGTTGCGCAGTTCGTTGGCCGAAAAATTGACAGCAACAGACGGCACATGAAACCCGGCCTTGTCCCATTGCGTCAGGGCTGACAAGGATTGGTAAAGGATGATTTCGCCCAGCTTTTCGCCCAGGCCCGAATCGGCGATGGCGGGCAGGAAATCGGCAGGCAGCAACAGCCCGCGGTCTGGGTGATGCCAACGCGCCAGCGCCTCAAACCCCGAAAGCGCACCTGTATCGGTGCTGATCTGGGGCTGGAAATGCGGGCGGATCTGGCCTTCATCCAGCGCCAGTTCAAGTTCTGCGCGAAAGGCGTCACGGTCGGCGCGGACCCGCGCCATATCGGGTGCATAGGCGCGAATTGCACCCGGCCCGTTGCGCAGCGCATCATCCGCCGCAATCTGGGCTGCATCCAGAAGTGCGCGCCCTGTCTGTTCGGGTGCCCGCGCCCCAAGGCAGACACCGACCGAGCAGGTGACATAAAGCCGCATCGCATCAATGCTGACGGGCGGTGATACGGCGGCTTGCAGGCGCGCGGCAAGCTGCAGCATCGTTTCAAGATCAATCCGGCGCTGCGGGGCAAGCGACACGGCAAAGCCGCCCCCTTCAAGCCGGGCCACTGTATCGCCCTGCCGCAAAGCCGAGCAGATACGTTCGGCACAACGCGCCAGCACTTCGGTCTGTGCCGCGCGGCCGTGGCGCTGCACCAGTTCTTCCGCGTCGTCGAATTGCAGCACAATCGCCCCGGTTGTCAGCCCGGTGATCGGCCCATCGCGCAGGATCAGATCCAGTGCAGACACGATTTGCTGGCGCAGGGCCAGCCCGTTCAGACCGTCGGGCAATGGACCAATCACCGAGTCCGAGTGGCGAAACGCACCCACGATTGCGGCCAGAAGCGGCAATCCCAACGCCAGCAGGATCAAGGCGCGATCGCCACCCAGCCAATAGGAGGCCAGCGTCATTGCAGGCAGAAATACCATCGTTTCGGGGCGCCGGAACTGTCGCGCTGCCCAGACCACACCCGCCTGCGTGCGGTCAGAGATTAGATGGTGCATGTAAGGTCCCCCAGATCGCGCCGCAGATTCATCGCTGCATGAGGCCCACATTGCCCAACGAGGTTGCGGGAAAGGTTAATTTTCGCGGCCAAGTTGCGGGCGATTTACCTAAAATGTTCTCTTTTTGTGCCAATCCTGAGCGGAGGAAAGCCAGTTCCTTCGCGCCCTGCGTGTGGTTCGGGTAAGGCAGACCTGACTGTGCCGGACATTCAGCCTGTGTTACCCTTTTGGCATTTCACAGACGGAGAGTTTTCATGGACTACCTTTTTTGCGCCCGCAACACCTCGGCCGGGGCTTTCGGGTCCGAACCCGGACCCACCAAATACCTTGAAATTTCTGAAAATGCAGCCGCTGTCAGCCCCGCGAACGCCATCCCCCGCCGTGCATGGTTTGACAAGGTCGTGGCTGAAGCAGAAGTGCGTAAAGACCCGGCCACGGGCCGCGCGATCGGCGACATCCTGATCTATGTCCACGGTTTCAACACGGATCAGTCGGTTATGCTGCAACGCCACCGGCTGATCAGGAAGGGGTTGGAGGCGCTGGGCTACAAGGGTGTGGTCGTCAGTTTCGACTGGCCCTGCGCCAATTCTGCGCTGAATTATCTTGAGGACCGGACCGATGCGAAGGTCACGGCGATCCGGCTGGTCAGTGACGGGATCGCGCCTTTTTCGCGCTATATCGACCAGAAATGCGAAATCTCGGTGCATCTGCTGGCTCATTCGATGGGCACTTTTGTGCTGCGCGAGGCGTTTGATGATGCCGATGACCGCCCGGCAGTGGCGGGGGTCAGCTGGACGGTCAGTCAGGTGATGATCGCGTCGGGTGATGTGTCCTCAGTCAGCATGGGTGATACAGCCAGCAGCTCGTCGCTTTATCGCCACTGTGTGCGGCTGACGAACTATCAGAACCCGTTCGACTCGATCCTTTCTCTGTCAAATGTCAAACGGGTGGGCGTGTCGCCACGGGTCGGTCGGGTGGGGTTGCCGGTCAATGCGCCGAAAAAGGCGGTGAACGTGGATTGCGGGCTTTACTACGACGATCACCGCGAAGACTTCGCCGGCATCCCGAATGCCGATCATTCGTGGTATTTCTTCGATCCCAAATTCATCAAGGACGTGCATTTCACCATGATGGGCGAGATTGACCGCGCGTCGATCCCGACTAGGTTCTCGGACAGTGCCGGGCGTCTGCATCTGGTGCCCTGATCCGGGGCGCCGCGCGCTGGTCGGGGATGAACCATGCGTCTTGCCGCCTTTGCCGTTCTGCTGTTGGCTGCCTGTACCGGAAAGCCGTCGCTGAACGACCCGGCGTTGAGCGGACAGAAGCTGAACATCGAGCAGTTCTTCGATGGTGATCTGGTGGCGCACGGCCAGTTTCAGGACGTGTTCGGCACAGTGCGGCGGCGGTTTGTGGTGCAGATCAGGGGTGATTGGGACGGCAAACGCCTGAAGCTGGTCGAGGATTTTGTCTATGAAGACAAATCCACCGAACAGCGGGTCTGGACGTTGGTGAAAACCGGCCCCGACGCCTGGCGCGGCACGGCGCCAGGTGTGATCGGCGAGGCTGTGGGGGTTGAAAATGGCGACCGCTTCAACTGGAAATACACGATTGACCTGCCGGTGCCATCCGCCGATGGCCCGGCCAAAACCCTCCGCGTCAGCTTTGATGACTGGATATGGCTGCAAACCCCGAACCGCGCCTTCAACCGCGCCTACATGAAGCGCTACGGCGTGGATATCGGCGATGTGTCGATCAGCTTTGAAAAGCTGCGCTAGGGCGTGGAGGCCAACGAAACCGGAACCGGCTGCGACGCCCCGACAAACTGCCCGGTGTCCAGATCAAGCCGCGCGATGCGGGTCCCGTCCTTGTCAAGATAAAGGATCGTTTCCACGGTCGGGCTGATTTCAACCGTCTGCAAAAGGCCGCGCACATCTTCCTGCACGACATGCAGGTTCCCGCCTTCGGCATCTGACATCATCAGGTCCATCCGGTCGTTTGAATCCAGCCGTTTGTCACCGTTCGTGTCTTGCGTCACTGCAACAAACAACGTGGCGCGCAGCTTGGCCTGATCGGAAACCGAGCGCAGGACATCGGTAAAAGAGGCAACCAGTGTGCTTTCCGGCGCAAAGATCCAGCGCGTCGCAAGCGTCGTGGGGTCGATGTATCCGACATTCACCATGTTGCCCGAATCGTACTTGGAGAAAGAGCCATAGCCCTCGCCCCGACCCTCATCGGTCCACTGGCTTATGCGCAAAATCTGGTGTCCGGGCAGGGTTTCAATATTGCCCAGTCGGTAGGTGTTGGGCCGTGCCACGGCGGCATCGGTTGCGTCCGGTTCAACGATTGAAAACCCGTCGTCCGGGCTGTCATGGGAAAAAGTCCGCAAAAGCTCGCTCCCCAGGGCGATGATGACCCCTGCCACAGCCGTCAGGGCGAGCAGTGCTATGGCAATCGCGTTAAAGCGCCAGAGCCATTTGAAAAAGCCGGTGTCCATCATTGATGGGTTCCTTTGGGGTCAATCGTCAATATCGCACTTTGCCGGCGGCACAGGATCATAACCCGACCCGCCCCATGGATGACAGCGGCACAGGCGATGCACCGTCAGATAGCCGCCTTTCAACCCGCCATGACGCTCCAACGCTTCCAGCGCATAGACGCTGCAGGTGGGCTGAAAGCGGCAGCCGTGGCCGACCCAAGGGGAAAGCACCAGACGATAGGCGCGCACGGGCAGGGCAAGAATACGGGCCAGCGGGGTCATGGTCTGGGGGCGGGCAGGCGGTCTTTGTGAACCTGCCCCAGCGCGGTCGTCAGATCGGACAGCAGGGCTGCAAACTCCCGCTCCACGGTCGCACCGGGGCGACCGACCAGAACATAATCCCATCCCGGTCTTGCAAGGCCGGGCAACACCGCGCGTGCCACTTCGCGCAGGCGGCGCTTGGCGCGGTTGCGCATCACCGCGTTGCCGATTTTCTTCGAGCAGGTGTAGCCCACCCGCACCGCACCGCTGTCGTCGCTGCGCGCACGGGCTTGCAGCATGAATCCTGGCGTGCCCTGCC
>JBGSRQ010000466.1:0-8499 GCA_041737515.1 Rhodobacterales bacterium
GGGCCTCTGGTTTGCGCCAAGAGGCCCCGGAGCAGGTCCGGGGCTGCGGTGGTCTAGCCCTTCATGCCGTCCCAGAAGTTTTTCACCTTGGAGAAGAATGTAGACCCTTCCGGGTTGTTTTCCTCGGACAGCTTCTCGAACTCGCGCAGCAGTTCTTTCTGACGCAGGGTCAGGTTGGTGGGCGTTTCAACTGCCAGCTCGATCATCATGTCGCCCGCTGCACCACCACGCAGGGCGGGCATGCCCTTGCCACGCAGGCGCATCTGTTTGCCCGACTGGCTGCCCGCAGGCACTTTGACCATACTGGAGCCGCCGTCGATGGTGGGCACCTTTACCTCGCCGCCCATCGCGGCGGTGGCCATCGCTACGGGGACACGACAGAAAAGATGCACGCCGTCTCGTTGGAAAATCGCGTGTTCCTTGACCTCAAGGAAGATGTAAAGATCGCCTGTCGGCCCGCCGCGCAAGCCCGCCTCACCCTCACCCGCCAGACGGATGCGGGTTCCGGTTTCCACACCTGCCGGAATGTTGACCGAAAGCGCGCGTTCTTTCTCTGTACGGCCCGCACCACCGCAAACCTTGCACGGATTCTTGACGATCTGGCCGATGCCGTTGCAGGTGGGGCAGGTGCGCTCCACCGTGAAAAAGCCCTGCTGCGCGCGCACTTTGCCCATGCCTGAACAGGTCGGGCAGGTCACAGGCTCCGCACCGCCTTCGGCGCCAGTGCCCTTGCAACTGTCGCAGGCGACCGAGGCCGGGACGTTTATGGTTTTCTGAACGCCCTTGAACGCTTCTTCGAGATTGACGCGCAGATTGTAACGCAGGTCAGACCCGCGCTGGGCACGGGCACGGCCACCACCGCCGGCCCCGCCGCGACCACCCATGAAATCGCCGAACAGGTCTTCGAACACATCGGAAAATGCGCTTGCGAAGTCGCCCTGCTGACCGTAGCCGCCACCGGCGCGTGGGCCGCCTCCGCCCATGCCACCCTCGAAAGCGGCGTGGCCGTAGCGATCGTAAGCGGCTTTCTTGTCGCCGTCTTTCAGAACGTCATAGGCCTCGTTCACTTCTTTGAACTGGGATTCGGCGTTGGGGTTGCTGGAATTGCGGTCGGGGTGCAGTTCTTTGGCCTTGTTGCGATAGGCCTTTTTCAGCTCTTCGGCGGATGCACCCTTCTGCACGCCCAGAACATCGTAAAAATCGCGCTTTGCCATCTGAGACCCTTTTCGGGAACGCGGCTGGGCGGCCCTGTGACAGGCCGCCCCTTTGCCGTTCCTGCGGAGTTACTTCCGCTTGCTGTTGCCCAGATCTTCGAAATCGGCATCGACGATATCATCGTCCACCGACCGGGGCGCATCTTCATCGCCACCTTCCGAATCCGACTGGCTGGCCTTGTAGATCGCCTCGCCCAGACGCATCGCGGCTTCGGTCAGGTTCTGGATGCCGCCCTTGATCTTGCCGGCGTCGTCTTTCTCCAACGATTCTTCCAGAGCACCCATCGCAAGCTCGATGGCTTCCACGGTCGACGGATCGACCTTGTCGCCATGTTCCGAGATGGATTTCTTGGTCGAATGAATCAGACTTTCGGCCTGATTGCGCGCCTCGACAAGTTCGCGACGGTTCTTGTCGCCCTCGGCGTTGGCTTCGGCGTCTTTCACCATCTTTTCGATGTCTTCATCGGTCAGACCACCCGAGGCCTGAATGGTGATGTTCTGCGCGCGGCCCGTGCCCTTGTCTTTCGCGCCGACCGAGACGATGCCGTTCGCGTCGATGTCAAACGTGACTTCGATTTGCGGCATGCCACGCGGTGACGGAGGGATGTCTTCCAGATTGAACTGGCCCAGCATCTTGTTGTCGGCCGCCATTTCACGCTCGCCCTGGAACACGCGGATGGTCACGGCGTTCTGGTTGTCTTCGGCGGTTGAGAAAACCTGCGACTTTTTCGTAGGAATGGTCGTATTGCGGTCGATCAGACGCGTGAACACGCCACCCAGGGTCTCGATGCCCAGCGATAACGGGGTTACGTCCAGCAGAACCACGTCCTTGACATCGCCTTGCAGCACGCCGGCCTGAATCGCGGCACCCAGCGCCACAACCTCATCAGGGTTCACGCCCTTGTGGGGTTCCTTGCCGAAGAACTTGGTCACTTCTTCAATGACTTTGGGCATCCGGGTCATACCGCCGACCAGAACCACTTCGTCGATGTCGCCAATCGCCAGCCCGGCATCCTTCAGCGCGGCCTGACAGGGTTTGATCGACGCCTTGATCAGATCGCCGACAAGGCTTTCCAGCTTTGCGCGGGTCAGTTTCATGACCATGTGCAAGGGCTGGCCCGAGTTGCGGTCCATGCTGATGAAGGGCTGGTTGATTTCAGTCTGGTTGGCCGACGAAAGCTCGATCTTGGCCTTTTCGGCGGCTTCCTTCAAACGCTGGAGGGCCATCTTGTCCAGCGTCAGATCAACGCCGTGTTCCTTTTTGAACTCATCCGCCAGATAGTTGACGATCCGCATGTCGAAGTCTTCGCCACCAAGGAACGTATCGCCGTTGGTCGATTTCACTTCGAACAGGCCGTCGTCGATTTCCAGAATGGTGATATCGAACGTGCCGCCGCCAAGGTCATAAACCGCGATGGTCTTGGTTTCTTTCTTGTCCAGGCCATAGGCCAGGGCCGCCGCCGTCGGTTCGTTGATGATGCGCAGCACCTCAAGGCCCGCGATACGGCCCGCGTCCTTGGTCGCCTGACGCTGGGCGTCGTTGAAATAGGCGGGCACGGTGATCACGGCCTGCGTGACAGTTTCGCCAAGATAGGCTTCGGCGGTTTCCTTCATCTTTTGCAGGATGAAAGCCGAGATCTGGCTGGGCGAATACTTCTCGCCCCGCACCTCAACCCATGCGTCGCCGTTGCCGCCGTTGACCAGCGTATAGGGCAGGTTCTTCTTGTCTTTGGCGATATGCACGTCGTCCATACGACGCCCGATCAGGCGTTTTACGGCAAACACAGTGTTCGACGGGTTGGTGACAGCCTGCCGCTTTGCGGCCTGGCCCACCAGTCGCTCGGATTCCGTGAAGCCCACGATCGACGGCGTGGTGCGCGCGCCTTCCGAGTTTTCAATCACGCGGGGTTGCGAACCATCCATGATGGCGATGCAGGAGTTGGTCGTCCCAAGGTCGATACCGATGACTTTGGCCATGTTGTTCATCCTCTTCTAAGGCGATGTTGTGGGGGTTGGGCCCATTGCGGCACCCGATCCCCGATCCCGGATGACCCGGTGCGACGCGGTCGCAACCGAATGTCTGGGGCGTATATAGGGGGGGGATTGCAGGCCTGCAAGCATCTGGAAGGCCGGAAAATGGTGCAAGGATCGCTAAAATGCGGTGGAGTTGCGTATGGGTGCCATGATCGAAGATTTTACCCCCGTCAATGCCCGGCACCCCAGCTGGCAGAAGCATGTTTGCGGGTGTAGAATTCGCCCATCAGCCCAATCATCATGCAGGCGATGGTCACATAGATCGGATAGCTGATCGAGCTGTAATGCGGGTTGTAGTTCAAGAAGATGAAGCCCCGGCCCTGATCAATCGTGTGGAACAGCGGGTTCCATTGAAAGAACCACAAAAGATGCGTTGGCATTGCATTGGCCACGAACATCTTGCCCGATGCGATCATGTTGGCGCGGGCGTAAACCGTGCCGATCACACCAATCGCATCCGGTTGCCACGGCCGCGCGGCCAGAAGCATCATCCCGATCGCCACGCCCGAAATCCACGACAACAGAAACATGCCCATCATTCCCACCGGGTCATGAATCGTCAGCGGCTCAATCGCGGCGTGGTAAAAATACAGAACCACCGCAGCCGACAGAACCTGCAGATAAAGCGCGCCAAGGGCAGCCGAAGCAATCGCGACCATCGTGTTCATCGGCGAGTGTTTCATCATCGCCGATGTCGGCCCTTCCGCACCAGAGACCGCGCCCAAAGCCTTGGAGTGGGTCATGAACATGAAGATGCCCGACATGATGTAGAGCACGAAATTGCCCCGGATGGCGTTGCCACGCATCCCAAGGACATGCATCATCACATAGAAAACTGCGATCAGAATGATCGTCTGCAGGATGTTCAGCAACAGGCCCATCACCGCGTTCTTGTGGCTTTTGCGGACATTGCGCACGGTCGCATGGAAAATCAGTTCCAGCATACCGAAGGCGGACCGGGCGTTACTTCGTTTGGTCTGGACGCGAAACATCTGCTTTGACCTCGGCGTTGGGGCGGCGTTTCGTCCCAATCTAGTGCGGGAAATCTTGCTGTTCCCTTAGCAAGGCATGATAAGGGAGATCGGATTGGTTTTCAACTGGCTGGTGTTCCCCCGGCCACTGGAGTTTTGCATGGATTTCGAGCGGCTTGTAAGTGTCTTCCGGCGTCTTGCGATCGAGGCGGGTGCGCGGATCATGCAGGTGTATGGCGGCCCCGATTTCGAGGTCAAATCAAAATCGGATGCCAGCCCCGTGACCGAGGCAGATGAGGCGGCGGATGCGCTCATTTCCGCAGGTTTGCGGGCTGCCTTCCCCGATGTGGCGCTGATCACCGAGGAACAGGCCGCCAGCCATGCCTTGCGGGCCAGCACGTTCCTGATCGTTGATCCGCTGGATGGCACCAAGGAATTCGTGCAGCGGCGCGGCGATTTCACGGTGAACATCGCCTATGTCGAAAACGGCGTGCCGGTGCGGGGTGTGGTCTTTGCCCCGGCGCAAAAGCGGCTGTTCTACACCCGCGCTGATGGTGTGGCGGTTGAAGAAACCGGAGCGTTGCTGGCCGACAGACCGGGTGCCCTGTCCCCGATCAGCGTGACAAAACCCGACAACGCGGCGCTGATGGTGGTCGCCTCGAAAAGCCACCGCGATGCCGCGACCGATGCCTATATCGGCAAATACGCAGTCAAGGACATGCGATCCGCTGGCAGCAGCCTGAAGTTCTGTCTGGTGGCGACGGGCGAAGCTGATCTTTACCCGCGACTGGGCCGCACGATGGAATGGGATACGGCGGCAGGCGATGCGGTGCTGCGCGGCGCGGGCGGGCATGTGGTGCGGTTTGACGACCACACGCCGCTGGCATACGGCAAGGACGGCTGGGACAATCCCTTCTTCATCGCCTATGCGCCGGGGGTCGAGCTGAAGAAATGAGCGTTCTGATCGCCATTCCGGCCCGCTATGCCAGCACGCGTTATCCCGGCAAGCCCCTTGTTTCATTGCGCGGTCCCGATGGTGACAAAACCTTGATCCGCCGCAGTTGGGAGGCGGCCATGTCGGTGCAAGGCGTCGACCGAGTGGTGGTTGCCACCGATGATACCCGCATCAAGGATCATGCCGAAGCCTTCGGGGCCGAGGTTGTGATGACCTCTTACGAGTGTCAAAACGGCACCGAACGCTGCGCCGAGGTGGCGCATCATCTGCCCGGCTTTGATGTGGTGGTGAACCTTCAGGGCGACGCGCCGCTTACCCCTTCGTGGTTTGTCGAGGATCTGGTGGCGGGGCTTCTGGCGAACGCGCAAGCCGATATCACAACCCCGGTCCTGCGCTGTGACGGGCGGGCGCTGAACGGCTTTCTGGCCGACCGCCGTGCCGGCCGCGTGGGTGGCACCACGGCTGTGTTCGGCGCGGGCGGGCAGGGGCTATATTTCAGCAAGGAAGTGATCCCCTATACGGGTGCTGTCTATGCCGACGACGCACCGACCCCGGTCTTTCACCATGTCGGCGTGTATGCCTACCGCCCGGCAGCACTCATGGCCTATCCCGGCTGGGATGTCGGCCCGCTGGAGACGCTGGAGGGGTTGGAGCAGCTTCGCTTTCTGGAAAACGGCCGCCGCGTGCTCTGCATCGAGGTGCAGGCTCGCGGGCGGCAATTCTGGGAGCTGAACAACCCCGAAGACGTGCCTCGCATCGAGGCGATGTTGGCCGGAACGCCTGTTTGAAGGCGAGCGTTATCATCGTCAGCCGACATCGCCCGGCGGCGCTGATGCGGGCGATCAAGGGCGTGCAGCAACAGGATCACGACCGCGTGGAACTGGTGATCGTGGCCGATCCTGATGCGGCAGCGCAGGTTCAGGCGACGGGGATCATGGCCAAGGTCGTGACCTGCGATCAGGCCAACATCAGCCTTGCGCGCAATCTGGGAATTGCCGTTGCAGCCGGAGAGGTGCTGGCATTTCTGGACGACGATGCGGTGCCCGAACCAACATGGCTGTCGCGGCTGGTCGCACCATTCTGCTTGCCGCAAGTCGTTGCTGCGACGGGGTTTGTGCGGGGACGCAACGGCATCTCGTATCAATGGCGCGCGTGCTGGGTCGATGCATTGGGGCACGACCACCCGCTCGAGTCGGGCATGGCGGCCAGCTTCCAAAGCAATACACCGGGCCGCTGCGTGAAAACCCAGGGCACGAATTGCGCCTTTCGCGCGCAGGCGTTGCGGGCGGTCGGCGGGTTTGATCCGGCTTTCCGCTTTTATCTGGATGAGGCGGACGTGAACCTGAGGATGGCAGCGCGGGGCGGGCTGACGGCAGTTGTCCCCGCCGCACAGGTGCATCACGGTTACGTCGCCAGCGTGCGCAGACGCGGCGACCGGGTGCCGGTCAACCTGCACGATATTGGTGCGTCCACGATGGTCTTTCTGCGCCGTCACGCGCCCAAGGCAGACTGGGCCGGGGCACTGGCAAAGCTGGAGCGGGATCAGCGCGCGCGGGCACTTCGCTGGATGGTCGATGGCGGGCTTGAACCCGCCGGTGTTGCGCCCCTGATGGCGACTCTCGCCGCAGGCATCGCCGATGGTGCCGAACGCCCCCTGCAGGACCCGGCACCCTTCGTGGCGGATGTGACGTTTCTGCGGCTTCCCTGCACCGGACCAAGGCCGGGTCTGGTGCTCTCCGGTCGGCCACGGTCTGCGGCGGCGCTGCACCGCAAAGCGGCGGCAAAGGTGAACGACGGGCACCTTGTCACGCTGATGCTTTTTGGGCCGACAGCCCGCGCGCACCGGCACGTTTTCCACCCGGATGGCTATTGGCTGCAACAGGGCGGGCTGTTTGGTCGATCCGACCGATCCGGACCGCCGGTCCTGCTGACCCGCTTTGCCACCCGGGTCGTGACGGAAATTCGCAGACTCTCCCCCTATCGCCCGGTCTGACCTGCCGTATTGTCGGGCGAAGAACCGCTTTCAGCCACAGATTTCGAAGAATTCGGCTTATCTGAAACAGAGTGTCGCAAAATGAGGGAGTGTCTTGCGATGATTCCCGGTATACTAATCGCCGAGAGGCGCAAAGCGCACAGAAATGAGTGAGCGAGCGATATGAAGGTCAAGAAAGTCACGAAAGCCGTATTCCCCGTCGCCGGCATGGGCACTCGGTTTCTGCCCGCGACCAAGTCGATCCCGAAAGAGATCATGACGCTGGTTGACCGCCCGCTGATCCAATATGCGATTGACGAGGCGCGGGCAGCGGGCATCAAGGAGTTCATTTTCGTGACCTCGCGCGGGAAATCCGCGCTGGAGGATTACTTCGATCACTCTCCCGAACTTGAAAGCGCTCTGAAAAAGTCCGGCAAGTCCGACCTGCTGGAAGTGTTGCGCGCCACGAACATGGACTCCGGTGCCATCGCCTATGTGCGCCAGAACCGGCCGATGGGCCTTGGCCACGCGGTCTGGTGCGCGCGGCGTCTGGTGGGCAACGAGCCCTTTGCCGTGCTGTTGCCCGATGACGTGATCGCCGCCGAAAAGCCCTGCCTTCAACAGATGATCGAGGCCTATGCGGAAACCGGCGGCAACATGGTTGCCACGATGGAAGTGGCGCCGGAAAAGGCGTCGAGCTACGGCGTGCTGGATATTGGCGAAGACATGGGGTCGATCGTGCGGGCCAAGGGTATGGTCGAAAAGCCGAAGGCCGAAGATGCGCCGTCGAACCTTGCTGTGATCGGGCGCTATATCCTGTCGCCTCAGGTGATGACCAACCTGAACCGCATGAAGCAGGGTGCTGGCGGCGAGATCCAGTTGACCGACGCCATCGCTGAGGAAGTGATCCAGGGCAATGTCTACGGCTTCCGCTTCCGGGGTCAGCGCTACGATTGCGGATCAAAGGCCGGGTTCCTGCAGGCAACTGTGGCCTTCGGTCTGGCCCGCCCCGATCTGGCCGAGGAGTTTGGACAGTATCTGGCCGACGTGATGGCACATCAACAGGCTGCTCAATAAAGCGTGACGCCTCCTCCCTCCGCGCGCCTTCTGGATATCACACGGCTGGTGTCCCGTCTGGGGCGCGGCCCGCTGACCGGGGTGGACCGGGTGGAACTGGCCTATCTTGAGGCGCTGATTGCCGCGGATGCGCCGCTGTTCGCGCTGGTGCGGACCGGGCCGGGTTTTCTGCTGCTGGATCGCAATGGCGCGGCAGAGGCACTGGCTCTGGTTTACGGCAAGCAACCTCTGGCCCCCGCAGGTGTGCTGGCCCGTGCCATGCGCCGGCGCGATCCG
>JBGSRQ010000475.1:0-2168 GCA_041737515.1 Rhodobacterales bacterium
AGCCCACCACGCCACGGCACCGCCGACCCCGAAAGCATCGACGCCGCCTCGCCCGCCGTCATCATCCGGGTGTCGAGGCCGTGGGTGCGGGCGTGGGCAAGCCAGGCCTCGAACCCCGCCATCTCGGCGTCGGTCTTTGCCAGATAGACCACACCGGTCTGCCGGAACCCCAGCCCCTCGCCAAACTCCTGCGACAATGATTTCCAGATCCGCAGGCTTTCCACCATGATCGGCAGTTCCGAAAGATCACGCCCCTGTTGCCGGATCCAGCCCCAGTTGCGGCTGGATTGTTCGCCCGCAATCCGGCCCTTCTCGCACAGAACCACCCGCACGCCGCGTTCGGCTAGATGCCACGCGGTCATCACCCCCATCACCCCGCCACCGATCACCACCACATCGCACGATGCAGGCGGCGGGCCGGGGAACCTTGCGGCGGTGGTTCCGGAAATCGGAAACGGCGTCATGCTACAGATGCTTGCGAATGCGCCGGACCATCAGCCAGACACCCAGAATGACCAGCGGGGTCAGCGCGGCCAGCACCTTGCCCTTGGTCCACCCCATCGGTTCGGCAAGAGGTTCGACCAGATAGGCGCCAAGGTTCACGGCGTAATAGCTGATCGCCACGGTCGACAGCCCTTCGACCGTGCGCTGCAGACGCAGTTGCAGATCGGCGCGCTGATCCATGCTTTCCAGCAGTTTCTGGTTCTGCGCGCTGCGCTCCACATCAACCCGCGTGCGCAACAGTTCCGCCGCCCGCTCGGCCCGTTCGGCCATACTGCGCAATCGGGTTTCGGCTGACTTGACGGTGCGCATCGCGGGGTCATAGCGGCGCATCATGAATTCGCCAAAGGTCTGCCGACCGCTCACGCGTTCTTCACGCAACACTTCGATGCGCTGGTTCACGATGGCTTCATAGGCCCCCGTCGCCCCAAACCGGAACGAGAACTGCACCGCCAGACTTTCAAGCTCGGCCGAGATGGCAAGCAGGTCATGCAGCGCCGTCTCGGGCGAGCGGTCCGAACTGTCAAGTGCCGAAACCAGCGACGACAGTTTGGGATCAAGCGCATTCAACTTGGTGGTCAATTCGCGCGAGCGCATCAGGCCCAGCATCGACATGCTGCGATAGGTTTCAATCTCGCACAGGCGTTGAACGATCCGGCCTACCCGCCGGTTGCCCGTGCCCTTGCGCACGAAAACGGCAAAGCGCATGTGACCGGCCGGATCAATGTGGAAATCGCCCGCCACAATCGCGGCACCGTCCACCACCCGGCTGCAGGCCAGACTTTCGGGCACGAACCACTCGTCCAGTTGTTGCATCACCTCGGTCTCGTCGTCGGGCATGAAGTCGATGCGCACCAGAACCGATGTCAGCCGCGTGCCGGGCACGGCGGCCAGCCAGTCCTCGGGGAAAACTTCCGCTTCAACCGGGTCGAACGGGCGGCGCGAGACGCCTTTGGCAAAGGCCGAATAGGTCACGAATTCGGTATGGCTTTCCCATTTCAGATCAGTCTTGCCAATCATCCCCGAAAAGTGTGTGGCCCCCGGTTTGGGGTGCGGCGAGGCGTGGCGATCCAACAGCGCCAGCAGATGTGCGGTATCGCGCGCGCGCTCTCGGTTGGCCGCCTGCACCGGTTCCTTGATGGCGATGTAGACAGCATGGCTGGGCACGGTGATCGAAGGAAACGGACGCGCGTGAAGTTCATTCACAAGGGCATAACGCAGCGGGTGGTCAATGATGGGAGGCATGGGAATACGGGCCTTGACGGGGTTTGCATCAACCTAGCCCCGCCCTTTGCCACCTGCCAGTTGTTTCAAGGAATACATGGGTATGCCGCCGCGTTGTGACATTTCGCCCTCAGACGGCCGCTTCACCGGGCCCTTGGGCTCAGGGCTGTGCCTTGGGGGTCAGCACTTCGGCATGGTTCAGGGAATATCTGATTTCTGCCGCCGTCCGGCGCTGGATGTCCGGGTTGCGCACCGCTGCGGCATCATGAAGCGAGCCACCGGTGCGCGGGTCCGGCTGTCCCGCAGCAATCGCCGCCTCCAGCGCAGGCAGGTCACGGTAGGGTGCAACCAGATCGGCCACGTCCAACGCATCAAAACGCGCGCAGGCTTCGGCGCTGCCCCGCAGGGTCAGGACCGGCCGGTAGAGCGACAATCCCGGCACC
>JBGSRQ010000510.1:0-1793 GCA_041737515.1 Rhodobacterales bacterium
GCGGCGGAACGGGTGATGGACGCGCTGCGCGATCTGGACCGCGCAGCCCCATCGGTGCGCGACTTTGGCGAGGCGGCCCCGGTGGGCGAGATGGTGTCGAACTTTACCCCCGATGCCTACCGCGCCGCGGTGGAACGGGCGAAAGAGTATATCCGCGCGGGCGACATCTTTCAGGTCGTGCCCAGCCAGCGCTGGCAGCAAAGTTTCGCGCAACCGCCCTTTGCGCTTTACCGCAGCCTGCGCCGCACAAACCCGTCGCCGTTCATGTTCTTTTTCAACTTCGGCGGTTTTCAGGTGGTCGGCGCCAGCCCCGAAATCCTGGTGCGGCTGCGCGCGGGCGAAGTCACCGTGCGCCCCATCGCAGGCACCCGAAAGCGCGGCGCGACACCCGAAGAGGACCGCGCGCTGGAGGCCGACCTGCTGGCCGACCCGAAGGAACGGGCCGAGCATCTGATGCTGCTGGATCTGGGTCGCAACGACGTGGGCCGGGTCGCGAAAATCGGCACCGTGCGCCCGACCGAGCAATTCATCATCGAGCGCTATTCCCACGTCATGCACATCGTGTCGAACGTGGTTGGCGAAATTGCTGGCGGGCAAGACGCGCTTTCGGCGTTGCTGGCGGGCCTGCCTGCTGGCACGGTTTCGGGTGCGCCCAAGGTGCGCGCGATGCAGATCATTGACGAACTGGAGCCGGAAAAGCGGGGTGTTTACGGCGGCGGGGTCGGCTATTTCGCAGCCAACGGCGAGATGGACTTCTGCATCGCCCTGCGCACGGCGGTGTTGAAGGACGAACAGCTTTACATTCAGGCCGGAGGCGGCGTCGTTTACGACAGCGACCCGGAGGCGGAATATCAGGAAACCATCAACAAATCCCGCGCGCTTCGCCGTGCTGCCGAGGATGCGGGGCTTTTCGCACGTCGCGGCAATGGCTGACACGTCGAGCGGCTGACACGTCGCCCGCCCGACTATCGCCTGCAAAACCCCACGTTCTTTGCCTGCTGACGATCCCCTGGCGATGGGCAACCGCAAGGGCACAACAAGGGCGCGCGTCAGTTCTTCGTCAGCACCGCAGACAGGGGTGCAAGCGCCACCTGATCCGCCCTGCCCTCGACCGTCCACTCCAGCAGCGCCTTTACGGTTTCCGGGCGCGTATGCCCGGACACTACAACCTGACCGTCCTGCGCCGCCTTGAAGGCCGCGCGGTCCAGATAGCGGCGCTGAACCGAAACCGATTCGCCCTCATTGTCCAGATTGCGGAAGATCGTCGCAGCCGGCACACCCGCGCGCCGCGCAACCTGATCGCCCGCGTTCAATCCGCGCGCCCAGGTCAGGATTCCCCGACCCTGCCCGGCAATCACCGGCACGACCAGCGTCGACAAGGTCCGGTCATCGGCAAAGCCCGCAACATCGGTGTCCATCACGGCCACGGCCTGCGGCAGGGCGTCCGAGTTGATCTGAAAGGTCTGTTCCAGATCGGCAGCCGTCGCCAGCGGCGGAATCCCGGTCGCCAGCATCACCACCTCTTGTCCGGCGGCCCGGTAGATCTCGGCGGCAAGGGCCGCGTCAGGGGCAGCGGGGTCAATGGCGAAGGTCACCGGAAAGGGCAATTCGGCCAGCGCCGTGCGATCCACATCCGGTCCGCCGGTATCCACCAGAATCACTGCAAACAACGGCTTCGCCTGCGCATTGGAAAAAGCCTGAGCGTATTTTGAAAGCGGCGTATCGGCGGCTTCGGGCGCGGCATCCGCCTTGGCGGCAGAATCCGGGGCCAGACGACCGGGCTGCAGCCCCGC